>CAZEUK010000011.1:8023-11864 GCA_964514535.1 uncultured Aquificales bacterium | reverse complement strand
TAATTTAAACTGTTCCTATTTAACAGACTTAAGCTTTGATGAAATAGAAGAATTTTTAAAAAATGAATATGGTTATCTTCATAATCTTCCTGTAAGGTCTTTAAAAGCTATCGTTAGGGTTAATAAAGAACCTGCAATGGCTAATCCTTACAATCCTTTTATAAATCCAACTGTTTTTGAAAACATTGAAAAATTTAATTCCTACTTAAGAAAAACTGTTAAAGAAGAATTAAAAAAAGATAAAAATTTAAAAAGAAATTTTGAAAGATTTAAAAATATATATCTTAAAAATGGGTTATTAGAAAAGGAAGCTACAAAAAAAGCTTTTTTCCGTTTAATCCCATTATTAAAACTTGAACCTAAAGCTTGGATACCTGAAGAAAAATTACCAAAAAAATTATACTTAGTTTGTAATTATTCATTTGCTAAGGTAAGTGAAGATTATAGAGTTCAAGATGAATGGGAGGAATACAGAGTTTATCCTGTAGAACTAGAAATAAGGAGAGAAAATTATATTGAGATAGAGAAATTAGAAAAAAAAGACAACTATATATTTTTAAGCATAAATTTTTATCCAATTTTTCAAAGAAATTATAAAAACAGAGTTTTATCATTAGACTTAATAACAATAAATCCTATTCCAGTAAGTATAAAAGGTTGTAAATATGGTTATATAGGTGGAATTATGGATAATGCAGACCATAAAACAACAGAGTATTCAGCAGGTCTTTCAAGTGAAGGCAATAAATTTTATTTAAATATCTATCCACAGACAGATATAAAAAGGGTGAAAGTTCTCATTAGATTAGGTTTATACTGTTCAAAGACAAAAAAGAAAAGGATAACTCTTCTAAATCCTGATAAAGGGGATAAGGCAACTTTAAATGAATTAATAATGATGAATTATAAATTTAAATCTTTCTTAAAACAGTTTGGTATGGATAATCTAAAGCTTCAATTCCAACTTGTTTCACCACAAGGTTATAAATCGGACATTTTTAGTATTGAGTTCCCTTGATACAAAAATCTTTATAACTAATACCACCTTCTTTAGTTATTATATTAAATCTTATACATATGTTATCAGGTAATTCTTTTACTTTGATTTTGGGAGATAAACAACTTGATTTCGGAAATCTTTTTTTCAAACCGATAAATGCATATTCCAAATATGCGTAATCTACAGGAATAGGAAGTTTAATAGTATAGTAATCTCTATCTTTTAAAATTTTAACATCCACAGACTTAAATTTATCAACATATACCGTTTTTTCTATTTTAAAAACTTTAACTTCCTTAAAGTTTAAATCTTTAGATAAATCTCTTATAAGTTTAAATGTATCTTCCAACCAATATTTATCTACAAAGTAAACTTTTAAATTTATGCTATTCTTTCCATTAGGAACTAAAAAGTAAATTATATATCTATTATTACAGGGATACCTGTAAACAAAAAGTAGCCTTAAATTACTATCTATTTTTAAAATTTCATATTTATTTGGGTTAATAGGTAAATCAAAAATTAAATATTTATAACTTCCTAGCTTTATGGGGTAAATATAAACCTTATTACTAATCGGAATAGCCTTTCTTTTAAGTTCTTCCACAAATATATAAAATCTATTCCATCTTTCTTCTCTCTTTTTCCGAGATTTCAGCCATTTCTTTTTAAGAATTTCTTCATACTTTTTTATTACATAATCACAGTTATTCTTTTTCCAGTTAATATCAAGGTCAGATGTATCCTCTCCTTTCAGTTTTCTTTTGGTAAACTCTCCAATCAAATTATTACATTCTTTTAGCCTTATATTAAAATCATCTGAATTGTTTAAAGGTTGACCATTTATATTTGAAAATAAGAAAAAATATAAGATTAGAAAAGATTTTTTTAATTTATAACCTTTTATCATCTAAACCTCTACTACTATTGATATTGGTAGTAAATATATGAATAATAATTAAAACAAAAATTTCAAACAGTGTTTTATTTTAGGGAGGTAAATAATGGGAAGTGAAAAAAAGACTAGGAAGAAGGTTGTTTATAGGAGGCACGATAGAAATCCAATACCTTTGTTAGAACCTGAAAGAAGAAAGAAGACATTTAAGGAGTATGCACTTGGATATGGTCATACATCTGCGTTAGATGAGGCAGATAGATGTATTTTGTGTAGGAAACCACCTTGTACTCCATCCTGTCCAGTTAACTCTGAAATGGAAAAATGGATAGGTGAAATACAAAAGCAGAATGTTTGGGAAGCATACAAAATATTAAGAAGGAATAATCCATTTAGTTCTGTATGTGGTAGAGTATGTCCACAGGAAAGATTATGTGAGAGTACCTGTGTCTTAACATTTAAAGACAACGGTCAGTCAGTAGGTATTGGGGGACTTGAAAGATTTGTTGGGGACAGTATAAGAATGTCAGGTATAGAGTGGGTTGATGAAAAAGAGCCACCAACCGGTAAAAAAGTTGCGGTTATAGGTGCAGGTCCTGCAGGTTTAGCTAACGCTTACTTTTTAGCTAGAAAGGGACACGATGTAACTATATACGAAGCATTACCTTTTGTAGGTGGTGTAATGAGATACGGAATTCCTGAAGCTAGATTAGACAGGAGAGTTTTGGATTTTGAGATAGATTTAATAAAAAAATTGGGAGTTAAGATATTAACAGGTGTAAAAGTAGGTCAGGATATATCTTTTGAGGAAATAAGAAAAAATTATGATGCAGTCTTTATAGCGGTAGGTTCAGGTAGAGGTAAAAAGATGGGTATTCCCGGCGAGGATTTAAAGGGTGTTTATACCGCTATAGGATTTTTAATGAAAGTTAACACAGGTTTAGTTGACCCAATGTTAGCTCCAGACGAAAAAGTTGAATTACCTACAGGTAAAAGAGTTGCTGTTATAGGTGGAGGATTTACAGCAGTTGACTGTGTTATCACTTCAATAAGATTAGGAAATGAGACACATTTAATATATAGAAGAACTAGGGAAACATCTTCAGCTAGAGATGAAGAATGGGATCACGTGGCAGAAGAAGGTGCTATTTTACATTGGTTAACCCAACCTATAGAAGTATTAGGAAATGAAAAAGGAGAAGTAATTGGGCTTAAATGTGTAAAAATGGAGTTAGTTCCTGACCCTAAAGGTGGAAGACCTAGACCTAAACCTATAGAGGGTTCAGAGCATATTATAGAGTGTGATGCGGTTATTATGGCGGTTGGACAAGGTGATAACCCATTAGCTTATAAAGATATAAAAGGATTAAAAATAGATAAATGGAATAACCTATCTACAGTAGATGAAAAATTCAGAACAAATATTGAAGGTGTTTTTGCAGGTGGAGACGTTGTTAACGGTGGAGATACAGTTGTAAGGGCTATTTCTCACGGTAAAAAAGCGGCAGAAGCTATGCATGAATACCTGATGACAGGTAAATGGGAGTATAACGGAGAGTAAGATTTTCTTTTTTCTTTTTAATCTTTTTTTCTTTTATCGGAAATAAATTGTATTCACTAATGTTAATTCAAAAATTAAATTTATATCAAAACTGATTTAGAATACTAATTTAACTCCAATTCAGAATTAAATTCAGTCAATCAGTTCTAATTGGTTAATTTTAATTAAACTGACAAGGAATTAAGTTTATTAAAGTCTTTTTATAGTTAGACTGATAAAATTAGGCTTAATTCTTAGTTTTTTAACAACAATAGATTTTTAATTTTTAAGCCTAATCTTTTAAGAATTAACTAAATTAAAACTCGGTTGGAAATTTTTAAATTATTTCAGAATTGTTTAAATATAAATTTAAACCAAGATAACTTCCTTTTAACCAAATTATAAA
>CAZEUK010000011.1:4212-7923 GCA_964514535.1 uncultured Aquificales bacterium | reverse complement strand
AATTGTTTAAATATAAATTTAAACCAAGATAACTTCCTTTTAACCAAATTATAAAGGAACATTTCAAACTGTTAATTTAAAAATAATCAATTTGATACTACTTAAAAAAGTTTAGAAAAAATAACTATAATATTTAACTTAAATTAATCTTTAATTAAGGAGTGAAAAGATAAAGTTTGAGCTTTTAAGTAAAGACGGAAACGCTAGGTTAGGAAGGATTTATACTGAAAGGGGAGTTATTGAAACTCCAGTCTTTATGCCTGTAGGTACTCAAGGCAGTGTAAAGGCTTTAACTAAACAACATCTGTTAGATATAAAAGCCCAGATAATATTAGGTAATACTTATCATCTATACTTAAGACCGGGTTTAGAGGTTTTAAAACATTTTAAAGGATTACACAACTTTATTAACTGGGAAAAACCTATATTAACAGATAGTGGAGGTTTTCAGGTTTTTTCATTGGCTTTAAATAAAAAGGTTAAATCTGGTAAACATAAAGCTGAAGTAAAAATCACAGAGGAAGGGGTTAGATTTAAATCCCATTTAGACGGTTCTTGGCATTACTTTACACCAGAATTTGTTATTGAGATACAGGAGATAATCGGCAGTGATATTATGATGCCTTTAGATATATGTCCACCTTATCCAGTCTCCTACCAATCGGCTAAAGAAAGTGTTGAAAAAACTTTAAGATGGTTAGAAAGGTCTAAAAGGAGAAAAAGAAATAAAAATCAGGCTTTATTTGGGATAATACAAGGGTCAACCTATGAGGATTTAAGGATTTACAGTGCGATAAAAACTGTTGAGATGGATATGGATGGATACTCAATAGGTGGTTTGTCTGTAGGAGAACCTGTAGAGTATATGTACTCTATGACAGAGGTTGTCGTTAAATATCTTCCTGAAAACAAACCAAGGTATCTTATGGGAGTTGGTACACCTGAGAATATTATAGAGAGTGTGGATAGAGGTATAGATATGTTTGATTGTGTAATGCCAACTAGAAATGCTAGGAATGGAACATTATTTACACACTACGGAAGATTAAATATAAAGGCAGGAAAGTATAAATTATCTGATGAACCTATAGATAAAGATTGTGATTGTTATACCTGTAAAAATTTTTCAAGGGGATATGTAAGGCATCTATTTAATGCAGAGGAAATAACAGGTATGATTTTGGCAACTATTCACAATCTACGATTTTACATAAAACTTATGGAAGATATTAGAAAGGCTATCAGAGAAAAGAGATTTAAGGAATTTAAAAATAACTTCTATTTAAAATATTATTCAGATGGGAGTTAAGGGTTATGAAAAAAATTCCATTTTTAGAAGGTATTAAAGAATTTAAAAATCTTCATTTCAAAGAAAATGAAATTTTATTTAAAGATTTAGTGGACAAAGGACAAAATCCTAAGGCTTTATTTATAGGCTGTTCTGACAGTAGAATTATACCCACTCTTATAACTAATTCTAAACCGGGTGATTTGTTTGTTGTTAGAAATATTGGAAATATGGTACCCCCATTTAAACCTGATAATGATTTCCACGGTACAGCGGCAGCAATAGAGTATGCAGTTTCTATATTAAATGTGGAGGATATTATCGTATGTGGACATTCAAATTGTGGAATGTGTAAATCTTTATACGAAGAGGATAAAATTCAAGGTATTGAGTTAATTCACGTAAAGAATTGGTTAAGGTTAGGTAAGGATGTAAAAGAAACGGTCTTAAAAATTTATAAAAATAATCCAGATATAAATATTTACGAATTAACGGAAAAAATTAACATATTGTATCAACTTAAAAATCTTTTAACCTATCCAAAATTAAAGGAAAAGGTTGAAAGCGGTGAATTAAGACTTCACGGTTGGTATTATAAAATAGAAACGGGAGAGATAGAGTTTTACAATTCAGATACTAACAGTTTTGAATTGGTTCTGTAATCTTTTAATCTTTTTTATTTTTATATAAAAACAGAAGTAAAAATATTATTCCTAATACAAAAATAATATTTCCTATCTTTTCTCTATCCGCCATATAAAACAAAGCTGATGACATAAAAAAACCTACAGAAAGAATTGAATAACTTAATTTTTTTATTTGATTGGAGATAAACTCCAAATGGTCTTCTAACTCTTTAAAAACTATGCTAAACGTTAATCTTTCCCTTATTAATTGTCTGTAAATATCTTCAGTTTTAAAAATAAGGTTGTAGTATAACTCTAAAGCTGTCCTGCTTTCCTTTAATTTTTCCTTTAATAAATCTCCGATAGATTTTTTTATAAAAATTTGTAATCTTTCTGTTGGATTGAAACTACTGTCTAAAACCCTAACTGTTCCTTCCAAATTTATTGCTGTTTTTCCTAAGTATGCTATTCCTACAGGCAATCTTAATTTATTTTCCCTGACTATCTCTATAACTTCCAAAACCATTTCCTTTAGATTTATATCTTCCAATCTTTTGTTGTAATACTTTTCAATGAAAACCTCTATATCCTTTTGTAAACTCTCTATATCTGTTTTAGGTGTTAACATATTAAGCTTTTCATAAAACTGCATAGCCAAATTTAAATCAAATGTTAGAACTGCAGTTATATAATCGTTGAAAGCTGACCTTTCTTTAGGTGTTAATCTTGCCACCATACCGAAATCTAGTAAGCATATCTTTTTATTTTTTAATATCATAATATTTCCCGGATGGGGGTCTGCGTGATAAAAACCATCTTTAAAAACCATTTTAAAAAATGCGTCTGTAAGTTTTATAGCTATATCTTTTGTATTTATACCTAATTCTTTTAATTTTTCCGTATCGGACACTTTTACACCTTCAACAAATTCCATAACTAATATTTCTTTAGTGGATATATCATCGTAAACCTTTGGAATACAAAAGTAAGGATGATTTTTAAAGTTATTTCTAAATATCTTTATGTTCTGTGCCTCAATACTAAAATCTGCTTCCTTTAAAGTTGTCTTTTTAAATTGGTTGATAACACCTTTAAGATTTAATTCTTTAACAGTTTTTGAATGTTTCTCTAAAAAATTAATTATTCCTATTAAAAGTTGTGTGTCTAGATTTATTAACTCTTCTAAATTTGGTCTTTTAATCTTTATAGCTACTTTTTCTCCAGTTTTTAAGTAGCCAATATGAACCTGTGATATTGAAGCGGAAGCTATAGGCTCTTTATCTATGTATAGAAAAATCTCATTTAGTCTATCTCCATAATTTCTGTGTAAAATCTCTTTAATCTTTTCATAAGGAACAGGAGGCACTTTATCTTGAAGTTTTATTAATTCTTGAATAATCTCAGATGGGACTATGTCAGGTCTAGTGCTTAAAACCTGCCCAAGTTTTATAAATGATGCTCCAAGTTTCTCTAAAGCTTCCCTTATTTTTTGAGGTTTAACGCTTTCATCAACTTCTATTCCAAATAAAAGCTTAAAATACTCATAAATGTTGTAAAAGCCTAAAGAGATTAAAGTTGTTGATATATCTTTAGCCCTTTTATAAAGTTTTATCTTCCTTTTTAACATCTAATACCTTTTGTTAGAACTATTTTTAAATCATCTCTTGATTTTTTTCGTTTTAAAACTGGTTCTATTTAATTCCCAATTCCAAGCAGTTTTAATAATTGTTTCTAAATCATCATACTTAGGTTTCCAGTTAAGTTTTTCTTTTAACTTTTTACTGTCTGCCACTAGAA
>CAZEUK010000011.1:0-4112 GCA_964514535.1 uncultured Aquificales bacterium | reverse complement strand
TACTTAGGTTTCCAGTTAAGTTTTTCTTTTAACTTTTTACTGTCTGCCACTAGAATAGGCGGGTCTCCTTCCCTTCTGTCATCTTCTATAACCTTAAAATCTTTGCCTGTTATTCTTTTTGCCGTTTCTATAACTTCCCTAACAGAATAACCGTATCCGTAGCCACAGTTAAAAATATCACTTTTACCACCGTCCAACAGATACTCCATAGCTAATATATGTGCTTCTGCCAAATCGTTTACGTGGATATAATCCCTTATACAAGTTCCATCATCAGTCGGATAATCTGTTCCAAATATCTTTATAGCTTCCCTCTCTCCCTTTGCAGTTTGAAGTATTAAAGGAATGAGATGTGTTTCAGGATTGTGGCTTTCCCCTATTCTACCTGAAGGGTCTGCCCCTGAAGCGTTGAAATATCTTAAAGATACATAATTAAAGTTGTAAGCTTTACTAAAATCTTCTAAAGCCTTCTCAATGGTTGCCTTTGTTTTTCCGTAAGGATTTATAGGTTTGATAGGATGTTCTTCAGGAATAGGTATTTTTTCAGGGTTTCCATAAACTGCCGCTGTAGAAGAGAATATAAAATTTTTAATATTATTTTTAATTAAAACTTCCAGAAGATTTAGACTGTTTATTACATTATTTTTATAAAAACTTAAAGGATTTTTTACGGAAATACCAACTTCAATATAGGCAGAAAAATGTATAACCACTTCAGGTTTAAAACTGGATACTATATCTTCCATTAAATCTTTATCTCCTACATCCCCAACAACTAAATCTCCGTATAAAACCGCTTCTTTGTGTCCATTTGATAGATTATCAACTGTTAATACCTGATAGCCTTTTTCTCCCAAAGCCTTTACAGTATGACTGCCTATATATCCTGCTCCACCTGTTATCAAAACTTTCATTATTTAACCTCCATAAATTTTTGGCATTGAGGAATAACTCTAGCTTCAATATCAAACTCTAGAAGTTCCTTTTGTAAATCTAAAGCTTTTTTTATGAAAATTTTCTTATTACTTTCAGGTTGTAAAATTAAAGGTCTCACTTTGTATAAATCTCTGTATTTTAGAATATCTTCAATTGATATGTATTTATCAACCACAAACTTAAACTCATTTATATACTTTATTAAAAATTTATTGATACCGTATTTAACTTCATACTTAGGAGAAACAACTAGATAGAATTTTGGATATATTTCCCTTAAGGCAATCTCTAAATCTTCATTAAAGATTGTTCCATTCGTTTCAATTATTAAATAATAACCTTCCTTATACAGATTTATTAGTAAAAATGGTAAATTTGGGGTCAGAAATGGCTCTCCACCAGTTATACAAACTTTTTTAGTTTTATATTTTTTTAATTCTTTTAAAATATCTTTTAATGATAATAATCTAAAGCTCTTATTATCATAGGAGTATGTAGTATCGCACCATTCACACCTTAAATTACAACCTTCCAGTCTTATAAAAGTTGTTGGGTATCCTATAAAACTTCCTTCTCCTTCTATTGAGTTAAATATTTCTACTATCTTAAACTTATCTTCCATTCTGTTATTTTTTAACCTCCTCCAACAGGTGGAATAAAGGCTACTGTATCGTTATTATTTAGGATTGTATCTTTTTCAACATAACTTTCGTTAACTGCTACCATACTTTTGTTTAGAATATCTTTTATCTCAGGATATTTTTCAATTAACAATTCTTTTAATTCCCTTATACTACTTCCTTCTTTTATATCTAGATATTCATAACTTTTTTTAACCTTATCCTTTAAAGATGCAAAGTATAATATTTTAACCTTCAAACTTAATCTCCCATTCAGTTATTAAATGGCTTCCCCTTATGAAATGGGCTCTCAACTTAAGTTTAACCACATCTTCCAATGATTTAAAACCTTCTCCACCTACCAATGTAGGAGTATCCTCTCCACCTACTATAAATGGCATATGTATAATCCTAATTTCATCAACTAAACCTGTCTTTAATAAATGCCAGTTTAAAGTTGAGCCACCTTCAACCATTAAAGATTTAATACCTTTGTCATAAAGGATAGACATCATCTTTATCAGGTCTATTTCTTCCTCACCACATATTATAACTTCCGCTTTTTCCTTTAACTGTTCTACTTTGTCTTTAGGGGCTTTCTCTGTTGTTATTATTATCGTAGGTGCATCTTTTTTTAATACATTAGCATCTAAAGGTATATTTGCCGATTTAGTAGGTATTATTCTAATTGGGTTTTTTCCAACCACATGTCTAACTGTAAGATACGGATTATCAGTTCTTATCGTTTCTGCACCAACCATAATACCATCAACTTTAGCTCTTATCTGATGTAAATATCTGGTCGCCTCCTCATCCATAAACTTCATTATCTCTTTAGAGGAAAAACCTTTTCTTAAAGTTAACTTACCATCAACAGTTACTTCCGATACAATGATTGTGTAAGGACGATGCATAATTCTCTCCTTCATCCTTTAATTCTTAAAAGTATTATACATTTTTTAAACTTTTTAAATTTGTATATTAATCATAACCTTAACATTAAAGAAAAACTTTTAAGATGTTTCAATTCCTGTTATACTTTAAATCTTAAAAAAATTTTAAGGAGGTAAAGATTATATGGCGGTAGTTGTTGTACAGGAAGGAGAAAGTTTTGAAAAAGCTTTAAAGAGATTTAAAAAATTATGTGAAAAGGAAGGTATATTAACTGAAATGAAAAGAAGGGAGTATTACGAAAAACCTTCCCAGAAGAGAAAGAGAAAACAAAGAGCCGCAAGAAAAAGATTAATAAAGGCTTTAAAGAAAAAAGGTTTACTATAAATTGTTTTTCTTTTCTCTTTAGAAAATCTATAGATATTTACACAAGACAAAAAAGAGTTCAATTTAAAAATATTTAGTTTTTAATTTCTTCATAAACTTTTTTTATTTCATTTTTTAACTCATCTATTCCTTCCTTTGTAGCCAAAGATATTGGCACAAAAGGATAACCTTTTTTATTAAAATAGTTTTTCAGTTCTTTGATTAAAGTTTTGTCTGATAGTATATCTATCTTATTTCCTACTACTATCTGCGGCTTTTCTAATAATTTTGGTGAATACTCTTTTAGCTCGTTGTTAATAATGTTAAAAGCTTCTATCGGGTCTCTCTCCCTAAAATCTGAAATATCTATCATATGAATTAATGCTTTTGTTCTCTCTATATGCCTTAAAAACTCATGACCTAATCCTTGTCCCTTTGATGCTCCCTCTATTAGTCCCGGTATATCAGCTAATACAACAGATTTACCATAATCTAACTGTAAAACTCCTAAAACAGGTGTTAATGTGGTAAATGGATAGTCTGCAATTTTTGGTTTTGCACTTGAAAGGGTAGATATTAAAGTGGATTTACCAGCATTTGGAAAACCTATAATACCTATGTCTGCCAAAAGTTTCAGCTCTAACTCAATCCATCTTTCCTCTCCTTTTTTTCCTTCCTCTGCAAAATCAGGTGCTTGTCTAGTTGATGTTTTAAATGCAGAATTTCCTCTGCCTCCCCTTCCTCCCTTTGCAACTATAACCTTCTGTCCATCTTCCGTTAAATCTGCAATAATCTCTCCTGTTTCACTATCTTTAACAACCGTTCCAACAGGAACTTTTATAATTAAATCCTTACCATTTCTTCCATGTTTATTATTTCCTGAACCATGTTGTCCCCTTTCTGCCTTAAAATGTTTTTTATATTTAAAATCCATTAAAGTTGTTAATCTTTTATCTGCCTGTAGTATAACATCTCCCCCTTTACCTCCATCTCCACCTGAAGGACCTCCAAAGCGGACAAACTTTTCCCTTCTGAAAGCAACACATCCATTACCACCGTCTCCTGCCTTAACGTAAATTTTAGCTTTATCTAAAAACTTCATAATATTATCCCCTTGATATTTATAAATTGACGCTAAAAAAATATATGTTTTTCAAACTAAATTTTCAATAAGAGGAAAAGTAGAAAGAAAACTAAATTATTTTGAAAACATCCTCTATTTTATTCAATGTTTCTTCAATGTCTTCTTTAGAATGGGCAGTGCTTAAGAACCATGCCTCAAATTGTGATGCAGGTAGA
>CAZEUK010000010.1:0-12155 GCA_964514535.1 uncultured Aquificales bacterium | reverse complement strand
TTAAAAAAGTTTTTTTCTCTATTTTGTCTGTCTTAATAACAACTATGTATATCAAAAGCTACGCTTCAACAATTGATAACAGCTGTTTAAAGTGTCATAAAGGAATAGAAGATATAAGACCTAAAAACTCTAAAATGATGAAAGAAATATTTAAACTTGCACAGAAGGCAGGTTATCCAAATAATGATTGTATAGTTTGTCATGGAGGAAATCCTGACGCTAAAAAGTTAAAAGATTTCCATAATGGAACAGTAGCCTATTTTAAAAACAATAAAGGTCCAAAGGATTTTTATCCTGACCCGGGAAGTCCTTGGATTAATAAAAATACCTGTGGTGTATGCCATAAAGTTCAAGTGGAAGCACAATATACATCTTTAATGTTTACGGAGGCAGGAAAGATACAAGGGGCTTTATGGGGATTTGGTGGTCTTGAAGGATACAACCATAAAATCGGTAATTACAACGTAAAGGAAAATGAAATCCATAAAAAGATAGGGACGGAAACATACCGTAAATATATGGAAAGCTTAAGAAAGAAAGAACCTCAAGTTTTTCCAAAAAAGATGATAGCATTACCACCTGCTCCAACCCCTGAAGAAGTTGAAAAAAATCCACAGTTGGCAGTTTACACATATCTAAGAGTTGAATGTTTAAGATGCCATACAGGTGTTAAAGGTCGTATGAAAAGGGGAGATTATAGAGGAATGGGATGTTCTTCCTGTCATATTCCATACTCAAATGAAGGTTTTTACGAGGGAAACGACCCTACAATTCCTAAAAATGAAAGGGGGCATATGTTAGTCCACTCTATACAGGGAACTAGAGACACTTTTGTTAATATTCATGGTATTAAATATAGCGGAATTCCTGTTGAAACCTGTACAACCTGCCACGACAGGGGCAAAAGAATAGGTGTATCCTATCAAGGTCTAATGGAAACATCTTACAACTCACCATTTTTAGATGATGGTTCACCACAACCTAAGCTACACACAAAGCATTATTTACATCTAAAGGAAGATATACACTACAGAAAAGGTATGTTATGTCAGGATTGCCATACCTCAATTGATGTTCACGGAGACGGCAGACTTGCAGGAACGACAATAGCACCTGTAGAGATTGAATGTCAAGACTGTCACGGAACGGCAGACAAATATCCTTGGGAGTTGCCTTTAGGATACTCTGATGAATATTCGGAAAAAGAAAAAACGGGTAAGCCAAGGGGAGTTGTTAAGACCTTACCTGAGTATTTAAAACAGGGAAAAGTTTACGACCCTAAAGACGGCTATATTTTAACTGCAAGGGGAAATCCTTTTGGAAATGTTGTTAAAGACGGTGATGAAGTTATCGTCCATACTGCAGGTGGAAAAGATTTAAGATTAAAACCTTTAAAAAAATTGGTAGAAGAAAAAAAGTTATCTAAAGAAGGCTATGTTGCAATGGTACAGGTATCAAAACATATGAAAAGGATGGAATGTTATACCTGCCACGCAACTTGGGCACCACAATGTTATGGTTGTCATATAAAGATTGACTATTCTAAAGACAAAAAACATCCAGATTGGATAGCTATGGGAAACGCGGTTGATATACACGGTTTAACTGCAGACGCAAGAAAAGAGTTTGAGAAGTACTTGATAGTAGGTGATGTTAAAGAGAGTAGAAGTTATCTAAGATGGGAAAATCCACCTTTAGTCCAAAATGGAGAAGGTAGAATATCTACAGCTATACCCGGTTGTCAGACAACTATAACTGTAATAGGAAAGGATGGAAAGCCTCTTCTATTAAACAAAATATTTAGAATTCCAAATGTTGAAGGAGCAGGTAAGGAAGGTCAAAAGGCAATTGATATATCCCCAGTTCAGCCACACACTATACAGAAGGAAGCTAGGAAGTGTGAAAGTTGCCATAATAACCCTGTAGCTATAGGCTACGGAATAGAAGAAGGAAAGGTGTATTCTGACCCTTCAAAGCCGTATATAGTTGACTTAGCCACAGCAGATGGAAAAATCCTACCTAAAATTTTTAAAGTTCAGATAAACTCTATTCCTGAGTTAAATCATGATTGGTCTAGATTTATTGATGAAAAAGGAAAACAACTACAAACTGTAGGTCATCATTTTAAACTTTCCAGACCTTTAAATGCAGAAGAAAGGGCAAAATTAGACAGAAGGGGAGTTTGTTTATCCTGTCATCAAAGCATACCGAAGGGAGATTTAGCTGTAAGTTTATTAACTCATATAAAAGAAACTGCAGGAATAGAGATAGATAATGAAAAACATAAAAGCATATTACATAAACTTCTTTTAATTGGTGCTTGGGGACAGGTAGGAAGTGTAATTTTGGCAGGTATAGTTTTTATAGGTTTAATATGGAAAATTAGAAAAAGAAGAAAGAAAAGATATTATTATTAAGTTTTTAATCTTCCTTCTATTTATTTTTACTCTTCAGGAGAAATATATACAGCCTCTATTTCTGGGGTTTTCAACATTGTATTACTTACTGTACAACCTCTCTTTCCTATAACCATTATTCTATCAATTTTGTCCTTTGGTAAATCAGCCTTAAATGAAACTTCTATTCTTATCTTTTCGTATCTATTCTCTTTATCATGTTTCTTTCCGATAACTCTTATTTGTAAATCCTGTATTTCATATCCTTTATGCTGAGTGTAAGCTTCAACAGTTAATCCGAAACAGTATCCTACAGAGATAAGCATAAAATCTGTAGCCCTTAAACCTGTTTCTGTAAGATTTATTACAGTATCCTTACCTTCAATACTTCCTAAAAATTTTCCGTCTTTGTAATCTACAACTGCTATTTTTTCCATACAATCACCTTACAATTTTTGATTTATATAAAAATTTTGCCATAAATTGAATGGATTTTAATGATAAAAAAAAGGAAAAAGGGAGAGAATTTTATTTGTTTATTAATTCAACAGCTTCCAGAATATCCATTCCAGCTTCTGTTATTGAAGTTTTACCGATAAATCCTGCAAGTCTCATCACAGCCAATTCTTTGTTAAATGTTTCAGGGTCTAATTTAGATATTTTTATAGCTTTTTCCCAGTTTTTAGGTAAAATTCTAACTTTTCTTTCTTTTATGTATAGATTTCCAGCTTCTTTAATAGCTTGTAAAATTCTTACAATTAATGGGTTAATTGGGTTTGCTATACCTTCAGGAGTACCAGATAACGCCCTTTTAATTAACTTACCAGCGTCAGTTAAAACTATTGCATCGTTAGGTAAAACATCCAATATGTATCTAGCTTCAAGTTTATTTACTGCGTATTGAACCTCTTCTTTTAATGTTTCGTCAAACTGATTAAACAGCTCGTAAAGGAACATTCCTTTTTCAGGTATATTTTTCAATACCATTAACTCAAATCTTGTTATATGTGGTGTTCTTTGAATACCGTAAGCTAACTCTTCATACAGTAAACCTGATTTTGTTGGGAAACCTCCACCTACCAAATGTTCCTCTAAAGCCTCTTCATACCATTCGTAATTAGGTGCTCCAAACTCAGTTTTA
Source organism: uncultured Aquificales bacterium (assembly GCA_964514535.1). GTDB lineage: Bacteria > Aquificota > Aquificia > Aquificales > Hydrogenothermaceae > QNZC01. The sequence goes on along the minus strand of CAZEUK010000010.1, from coordinate 8,618 downwards.
GTTATAGTTATTGATTTAACTGCAGTAGATTTTATCTCTCTAACACCTTTTTCTTTAATATCTTTTAAAACTTTTTGTCCGTATTCAGTTATGTTATAAACTGTTTTTCCACTTTTTTCGTCTATCTCCGCTTTAACTAGGTTAAACGCTTCAAGTGAGTATAAAGCCTCTTTTACAGTATCAAATAATCTTTCATACCACTCGTTTCCTTTCTCCCAGAAATGTTTAAACAGCTCTTCAATTGTGAATAACTCTGACCATTTTTTCTTTAATTCTTCTTTCTTCTGATAACCTAAAGCTTGGTTAATCATTCTTCCGTAGAACTCTTTTAGATGTTTATACTCTTTTAAAGGTTTTTCTAACAAGAAATGAACAATTTCTTCATCTGTAGGTAATATCTCTTTATTTTCTTCGTGTTTCTTCCATACTTTTTCTATACCAAGTAAGATTTCCTCGTCTAATAATTCTAAATTAAATGTTTTAACAGGTCTGTATTCCCTTTCACTCCATAACTTATAAGCCTCAAGCAAATGCTCTCCTGCAGGTAGTATCTCCCCATCAGCATCTATATAACCTAAAGCTCCTAATGTTTCCAGTTCTAAATCAGTTAAAGAGTCAACTCCCTTGTCTAAAACTTTTAGCAAGCTATACATATAGTCTTCATTTATTATTGTTTCGTATGCAGGTGCTACAGTTTGACAAACCTTTTGAACAGCCTGTCCTAAACCTGATAGTGTGTAAACGTCAGAGTTTGGAACTGAGAAAGATATTAATTTCATAGCTTCCATTAATAATGGAAATCTACCACCTTCAGGCATACTTTTAGAGTCTGCAGGTCCTATAGGCATAGCAGCTATGTAGTTTCCTAGCTCTTTAGATATTACCAATCTAGGTTTTGAGTTTTTAAATATTTCGTAAACATTTTTAGCATACTCATTTATCTTTTTCTGTATTCCTTTCTTCTCTTCTTTAACCTCTTCAGCAAATCCCCTTTCTTTCAAATGGTTGAATATTATCTCTCCAGTTAAATCATCATTTTTTATAGACGCCTCTATCATTGCTATAATCTCAGAACCTATCCATCTAAAGCTATCGTCCCACTCAGAAGGATGTTTTATTAACCCTTTGTTTATCATCTCTTCCATCATATAAACTAAACTTCTTCCCCAATATGTAAGGGTATACTCTATAGGGCTAGCTCCCTGTTCTAATAGATTTTGATACTCTAATTCTATATATGGTGCTTCTTCAGATTTTACAGTTATTTGACAAGCTAAACCTTTTTTCTCTTGAGATTGAGCGTTTAGTAGGGCTAATGCGTGTTCTTTTCTTATTATCATTATTCAAAACCTCCCAAATTTATCATTTTCTAATAAAAATACAATATAAAATAAATTTTGTCAAAAAATATTAGTAAATCTTTATAATGAAATTGTATATTTATGATTTAAGATTATTACAGGAAGAAAATCTTATTGAAGTATATTATAAACTTGGTGCTTTTAAATATTTTAAACTTAATAATCAAAAAAGGCAGTAGGAGAAAAATTTGAAAAAGATTATTTTAGTTAGGCATGGAGAAAGTGAGTTTAACGCAAAGGGAATAATTCAAGGGCATATAGATACAGATTTAACACCTAGAGGATTAGTTCAAGCCCATTTATTAGGATTAGCTTTAAAGGATAGATTTGATATAGATAAAGTCATATCATCAGATTTAAGGAGAGCTTACAGAACTGCATATACGATAGGAGATATATTGGGAGTAGATATTTCTAAAGATAAAAGATTAAGGGAAATGTTTTTCGGTGATTGGGAAGGTAAAAGTTATAAGTATATATTTGAAAGATACAATGATTATTTTTACAAATGGTTAAAAAATCCTATCAATAATCCTTTACCTTCTCAGGAGAAAACGGAGGAGTTTTTAAGTAGATTAAATAACTTTTTAAACGATTTGTTAAAAATGGAAGAAAAAGTAATAACTGTAGTAGCTCACGGTGGTTCTATTCAAGGTCTGATGTGTTTAATGTTAGATATAGGATTGGAAAATCTTTGGGCTTTTAAACATACAAATGCCAGTTATTCTGTAGTTGTATTTGAAGATAACAGATTTTATTTGAAAGAGCTTAACAACAGCTACCATCTTGATAAATTAGAAAAGAAGGAAAACCCGTTAATGTGAAAAAGATTTAAATAAATTTTTATGCTAAATTCCCTAGATGTTATATATTTATATTAATTAAACAATATAAAAGGTTTTAAAATGGCAAAATTTAAGTATATTGCTAGAGACCCATCAGGTAAGTTAGTAAAGGACACTATTACCGCCCCTGACGCCATAAAGGCAAGGGAAGATTTAGAAAAGAAGGGATACAAAATTTTAAAACTAGAGGCGGTCTCAGGAAAAAAAGTTGGCGGTCTTTTCAGCCCTAAAGTTAAAGAAGGAGATTTAGCCCTATTCTCAAGACAGTTAGGTGCTATGATTTCTGCAGGGGTTGGTTTGGCGGAGGCATTAGATATTTTAGCAGAGCAGATGCCTAACAAAACTTTAGCCGCCGCTTTAAAGGAAGTTAAAGAAGACGTTACGGCAGGTATGCCATTCCATAAAGCGTTAGCAAAACACCCAAAGGTTTTTCCTACATTTTTTGTTAATTTGATGGCTGCGGCAGAGGAAAGTGGTAATATGGATGTAATGCTACAGAGGGCTACAGTCTATTATGAAAAGATAGCAATGTTGAAAAGAAAGCTAGTAAGTGCCTCTTGGTATCCAGCTATGGTTGTTGTTATATCAACTGTTATAGTTACAGGTATATTGGTGTTTATAGTTCCATCTTTTGCCCAGTTGTATGCAAGTTTAGGTGGAGAATTACCATTTTTAACACAGATGTTAATAAACGCCAGCCACTCTTTAAAAAGCAATCTATTGATTATTATTGCTACAGTTATAGTTATAGCAATACTGATTAAACTTATTTACAATACAAAGGCAGGAAAATACTTTTTCCATACTCTATTTTTAAAACTGCCATTGTTGGGAAATATCTTTTTAAAAGGTGCTATAGCCAAGTTTGCTAGAACATTGGCAACCCTTGTAAGTGGTGGTGTTCCAATAATTAGGGCATTAGAAATATCAGGGTCTGTTGCAGGTAATGTTGTTATAGAGAGGGCTCTCCTTAAAGCAAAAGATGAAGTAGAACAAGGTAAACCACTTTATCAATCTTTAAATCCTAAAATCTTTCCACCTATATTTATAGCTATGGTTAAAGTTGGTGAGAATACAGGTAAGATGGACGAAATGTTAGACACTATAGCAAACTTTTTTGAAGATGAGGTTGACAGGGCAGTTGAAGGGTTAGTACAAACTATAGAGCCTCTTTTAATGGTGTTTATCGGTGGTATTATAGCAGTTATATTAGTAGGATTGTATCTACCTATATTCAAAATGGGAGAACTTATACATTAAAAATGATGAAAATAGCAGTAGGAATGAGCGGTGGAGTGGACTCTTCCACCGTTGCATTACTTTTAAAAGAGAAAGGATACGATGTTATAGGTATAACATTAAAGATGTCATCTATAGAGTGTAGTGTAGATGGTGTTCAAGTATGTTGCTCTCCACAGGATGTTAAAGATGCAAGAAGAATAGCTAATTATTTAGGTATTGAGCATTACGTTATAGATTGGGAAGAGTTATTTAAAAACAAAGTTGTTAATTATTTTTTAGAGGCTTACAGGGAAGGTTTAACTCCAAATCCTTGTGCAATATGTAATAGAGATGTTAAAACAGGTCTGCTTGCTCTGTACGTTAGAGATATTTTAGGTGCTGATAAATTAGCAACAGGTCATTATATAAAGTTAGAAGAAGATAAAGATTTAGGTTTAGTGATAAAGAGAGGTAAGGACAGGTCTAAAGACCAATCATACTTTATGGCTCTTGTAGATAAAAAGATATTAAATTATCTAATGTTTCCTTTAGGTGATTACACAAAAGAAGAAGTCAGAAAGATAGCGAAGAGATATTCTTTACCTGTTTCAGATAAAAAGGATAGTTTTGAAATATGTTTTACGGCAGGAAAAACACCAGCAGAGTATTTAAGGGATAACAATCTATTTGATTTTGTGGAGGGAGATATAATCCATATATCAGGTAAAGTTTTAGGCAAACATAAAGGATTGCCTTACTACACAATAGGACAGAGAAGAGGATTAGGTATTAGATGGAATAGACCTTTGTACGTTATAGATAAAGATATTAAAACAAATACCATAATTGTTGGAGAAAGGGAATATCTGTTAACTGATTTTGTAGAAGCTAAAGATTTAAACCTTTTTGTTAATTTAGATAAGTTAGATAAGAATAAACTCTGTGTTCAAGGAAGGTATAGACAGAAATGTTTACCTATTAAAGATTTTGAGTTAAACAACGACAAAATAAAAGTTATTTTTAAGGAAAAACAGGAAAAATTTGCGAAAGGGCAGATTTTAGCCATATATCAGGAAGATATTCTCGTTGGCGGAGGAATAATAACTTAAGGATATATATTTAACACCTGTTTATCTAAACAGTATCTTTCATCAAAACCAGCCATTAGATTGAAGTTTTGGACAGCTTGGGAAGATGCTCCTTTCCCTAAGTTATCTATAGCCGTAATGATTATAGCTAAATTTGTTCTATCATCTTTATTAACGTAAATATCACAAAAATTAGTTCCTATAACATTTTTTATCTTTGGTGGATTATCTTCAAATCTTATAAAGTATTCATTTTTATAGGTTTGATAGTATAGTTCCTTTAAATCTTTTACGCTCAAATCTGTTTCAAAATTTACCGTTGCAATCATACCTCTAGCAACAGGTAGTATATGGGGTGTAAATCTTACTTTTATATCTCTTTTAGATAAGTTGTAGATAACGTCTTCTATTTCAGGTATATGCCTGTGTAAAAGTGGAGAATAGGCGTAAGCATTACCGAAAGCTTCAGGATAGTGAAAGTTCTCCTTTAGTTTTCTTCCAGCACCAGATATTCCAGAAAGTGCGTTTATTATGATTTTATCATCTAATATAGCTCCTTCTTTTAATGCTGGATATATTGCCAATAGGGAAGCTGTAGGATAACAACCGGGATTTGCAATAATCTGACTATTTTTTATATCTTCTCTAAATATTTCAGTCAATCCGTAAACTGCTATATCCAACAGTTCAGGATAGGAATGTTTAAAGTTATAAAAATCTTCGTACGCTTTTGTATTTTTTATTCTGTAGCTTGCGGAAAGGTCTATAACTTTTTTACTGTTTTTAAAAAGTTTGTAAACCAGCTCAACCGATGGCTCATGTGGTAGACATAAAAAGTAGTAATCTGATTTGTTTAAATCAAGTTCTTCACTAAAAACTAAATTTTCAAATCTAGATTTTTTAAAATTCGGAAATACTTCTGATAGTTTTTTCCCTGCATACTGTCTAGATGTTATCTCTACTAGTTCTATATACTCATTATCAGCCAACAATCTTAATAACTCTATACCGGTATATCCTGAAGCTCCAGCTATAGATACTTTCATTTCTTCACCATGTCTTTTTTAAAAATTAAATTATCATCAATAAATATTTGAAGTAAAGTCATATTTTTTCCAACTAAAGCTTTTCTAATCTATAGGTTAGAACCCTTTATTATCTATAACGATAGAAGGATTTAATTTTTGCCAAAATTCTTACTTTATTGACTTATATAAATTTTCTAATTTAGAGTAATTTACAAGTTTACAAAAAACTTAGGGGCTTTTTATGAAAAAACTAGTCTTAATAGATGGTTCTTCTTATGTATATAGGGCTTTTTATGCGTTGCCACCGTTGAAAAGCCCGAAGGGAGAGCCTACTGGAGCTATTTACGGTTTTATTAGAATGTTATCATCCTTAATAAAAGAGCTTAATCCTGATTATATAGCAGTTGCCTTTGATTTATCATCAAAAACATTTAGACAGGAAAAAGTAAAAAGCTATAAGGCAACAAGGAGAGAAACACCTGACCTATTAAAAGAACAGATACCTAAAATAAAAGAAATTTTAAGGTTATGGGGTATAAAGATTTTAGAAAGAGAAGGTTTTGAGGCAGATGATATAATAGCAACACTTGTTAACAGATTTAAAAATAATTATGAGATAATAATAGTGTCGCCTGATAAAGATATGCTACAGCTTGTTGATAAAAATGTAAAACTTTACAATCCAATGCAAAATATAGTTTATGATGTTGAAAAAGTAAAAGAAAAGTATGGAATATATCCTAATCAGTTTGTAGATTATCAGGCTATAGTTGGAGATAATGTTGATAATATTAAAGGTGTGAAAGGTGTTGGGAAGAAAACGGCGGCAGAATTGTTAAATAGGTATGGAAATCTTGAGGATATATTAGCCAATTTAGATAATTTAAAGCCTAAAATAAGGGAAGCTTTTAAAAATAGTATTGAAGATTTAAAAAATGCAAAATTTTTAGTTAAATTAAGGGATGATGTGAAAATAGATATATCTATAGACGATTTACAGATTAAAAATACAAATTGGGGAAAATTGAAAGAGGTTTTTGAGGAATTAGGGTTTAAATCTTTACTGAAAAATCTAAAAGAGTTAAGATTAGAGGATGGGAATAAACCATTACAAAAATCATTGTTTTAACTTTTTTTAGATTTGAATTTGTTAATAGTAAAAATATCTGTTAAAGGTTTAAGGTATGGAGAAAACTATAGAAAAATTAAAAAATTTTGATGGTTCTATTCTAATCTTTACACATGAAAATCCTGATGGCGATGGAATAGGTAGTATGCTTGCCCTTTACAAATTTTTAAAGAAAAAAAATAAAAATGTTGAAATGGCTATGAAAGATGAAGTTCCTTACATATATAATTTTTTAAAAAATATAGACAAAATAAAGAAATTACCAATTAATAAAACTTACGATTTGGCCATTCTTGTGGATGCAGCTGGAGTTTTTAGGGCAGGTGCAGAGGTAAAGGCTAAAGAGTTTATGAGGATTGACCATCATAGGAATGGAGAGAGATATGGGGAATGGGATTATATAGATATAACTGCACCTTCAACAACAACTTTAGTTGCAAAGTTATTGAGAAAATGGGATGAGGAGCTTATTGATAAAGATATTGCAGAAAGTTTATACGTTGGATTGTTAACTGATACAGGCTCTTTTAGGCATAGTAATATTACCCCTGAAATATTTGATTTAGCTAAATTTTTAGTTGAAAAAGGAGCTAATCCAAGTTATATATCCCAGCAGGTTTTTGAAAGAAATAAGCCTGAAACTTTAAAGCTGTTAAATAAAGTTTTATCCACACTACAACTTCATAATAACGGTAAGGTAGCATCTCTAATCGTAAAAAAAGATTTTTTTGATGAAACAGGAACAAAAGAGGAAGATACAGAAGGTTTTGTTAACTATGCAAGGGGATTAGACGGCGTAGATGTTGCATTTATAATGATACAGCGACCTAACAATCCTGATACTTGGAGAGTTTCTTTAAGGAGTAAAGGAGATTTTAATGTTGAAAAGGTGGCAAAGGAGCTTGGAGGTGGAGGTCATAAAAATGCCTCAGGTTGTAGAATAAAAGGTGAAGAAAGGGAAGTTAAAGAAAAGATATTAAATGCAATTAATAAAAATCTAAATATAAATGATTGTCTGACAAACTAAATGGAAAAAAGAAAAAAATTTTTTATCTTTACAATCTTTCCCCAATTTTTTGATTGTTTTAAGAATGTTGGGATAGTATCACAGGCTATAAAAAAAGGTCTAGTTAGTATAGAAGCTATAAACTTAAGAGATTTTGCATTAGACAAACATAGAACAGTTGATGATGTTGTTTACGGTGGCGGGCCGGGAATGTTGTTAAAACCTGAGCCTATATTTAGAGCTTACGATTATCTTAAAGAAAAAGGGTATAATCCATACGTTTTAATAACTGAACCTTGGGGAAGAAGATTTAATCAAGAATTTGCTAAAGAGCTGTCTAAAAAGGATGAGATTGTTATAATCTGCGGAAGATACGAAGGAGTTGACGAGAGGGTAAAAACTATAGTAGATGAGGAAGTATCTATCGGTGATTTTATTCTATCAGGAGGGGAAACGGCGGCGTTAGTAATACTTGACGCAGTAATTAGGCTTATTCCTAAAGTTGTTGGCGATGAAAACAGCTTAAGAGCTGATAGTTTTTCAGACGGTTTATTAGGTTATCCCAACTATACTAGACCTTCAGAGTTTAGAGGGTTAAAAGTTCCATCAGTTCTAACATCTGGTAATCATAAGCTTATAGAAAAATGGAGAAGATGGGAAAGTTTAAAAAAAACATTTCTTTATAGGAAAGATTTATTAGAAAAGGCCTATCTCACAGATGAAGATTTAATTATGCTTGAAGCTATAAAGGAAGGTTTATCCTTTGAAGATTATCTAAAGATGAGGAAGGAGATAAAAAAAAGAATTAAAAGGAAAAATTTTTAAAACATTCCCGGTGGTTTTCCTTTTGATGTTACCAATCTTTCAACAGGTTCACCACCTAGTATATGTTTTTCTATTATCTCTGGTACATCTTCAGGTTTTACATTTCCATACCATA
>CAZEUK010000009.1:0-12227 GCA_964514535.1 uncultured Aquificales bacterium | reverse complement strand
CCAAAAGACGCTGGGAGGTGAAAAATGACACCAATGCTAAAGATTTTTTATAGTTTATCACAAATTATGGAAAATTTTGCAAATACCAAAGGCTTAAAAATCAGCATAGGTAGAAAACCAAAAGTAAACGACTGGGAAATAGCAAGTGCATTTATTATATCCTATTTGACTCATATGCCAATTTTAAAATTTTTTCAACTAAACATAGATACCTCTATTCGTTCTTACCATATATTCAGAAGATACAGAATACAAAGAGTATATAAACTATTAAGAGAATTTTTGAAATTTTTAGTTTTTTTGAAAATCCTTGTTCAAATAATTTCAAAAAGAATAAAAAGGCTAGTGATAGATGGAACAATACTTAGTGTAGCTAATATTAATAGAGCAAGGACACACAATATAAAAAGATTTTCAGGCAAAAAGTTTTGGGTCAAAAGGAAAAGAAGGCTTTATAGTCCTCATTATAAAGATATAGTAGAGTTTGAGGAAATACATTATGGAGTTTTAGTGATAGTATTATGTGATGAAGATGGTTTTATTTATGATGTATGGTACACCTACGGTAGTATGCATGAGAAGAAAGCTTTTGATATAAGATACGAAAGAAGTTATTGGTTCAGGTTTTTGGTAAACAGTTTTAATGTTATAGGAGATAAGGCTTATAAGGGAATAAAAAATTTAATGATCTGTGATAATAAAGAGTTAAAGAGGGTTAGACAAATGGTAGAAACATCTATTGGAGGAACAAAAGGCTTTTATTATTCTCGCTGGAGAAAGGGTATTACTCTTTTATCTTATTTATATGGTTTTGCTTTAGGTTTCTCTCTGCTTAGAGCTTTTAATGCTTATTTTAAAGTTTAATTTCTCACCCAAGGTATTTTAATCTTTTATTAGAGATAAATCCATTAATGATATAATTTTTAGCAAAATTTAATCTTGAATTGTTGGGAGGTTTTAAGCAGTTGTTAGAGCATTTAAAAAAAACTGATAGGGAAGTTTTTGAGGCTGTAAAGAAAGAGTTTATTAGACAGGAAGAGCATTTAGAAATGATAGCGTCTGAGAATTACACATCCTACGCGGTTATGGAAGCACAGGGAACGGTTTTAACAAACAAATATGCAGAAGGTTATCCATATAGAAGATATTACGGCGGTTGTGATTATGTTGATATAGTGGAAGATTTAGCAATAGAGAGAGCTAAAAAATTATACGGGGCGGAGCATGCAAACGTTCAGCCACATTCAGGTTCACAGGCTAACCAAGCGGTTATGTTTTCTCAGCTAAAAGCTGGAGATACAATTTTAGGAATGAGATTAGACCACGGAGGACACTTAACACACGGGGCAAAGGTTAACCTTTCAGGAATAGTTTTTAATTCCGTACAGTACGGATTAAATCCTGAAACAGAGTTGATAGATTACGATGAAGTTTATAGATTGGCAAAGGAGCATAAACCAAAACTTATAATTGCTGGAGCTTCTGCTTACTCTAGAGTTATAGACTGGGCTAAATTTAAAGAGATAGCGGAAGAAGTTGGAGCTCTACTAATGGTAGATATGGCACACTACGCAGGGTTAATAGCTGGAGGAGCTTATCCATCACCTGTTCCATATGCAGATTTTACAACATCTACTACACATAAAACATTAAGAGGTCCTAGAGGTGGTTTTATTTTAACTAAAAAAGAGTTTGCTAAAGATATTGATAAATGGGTATTCCCAAGACTACAAGGTGGTCCTTTAATGCATGTTATTGCAGGTAAGGCTGTTGCTTTTAAAGAAGCTATGACAGACGAGTTTAAACAGTACGCAGAGCAAACGGTTAAAAATGCTAGAGCGTTAGCGGAAGAGCTTAAAGCTGAAGGATTAAGAATAGTATCAGGTGGAACTGATAGTCATATAGTTTTAGTAGATTTAAGACCTCTAAAAGTTAAGGGAAATCAGGCAGAGGAGGCTTTAGGAAAGGCTAACATTACAGTTAATAAAAATGCTATACCTTTTGACCCTGAAAAACCGATGGTAACATCAGGAATAAGACTTGGTACTGCAGCATTAACAACTAGAGGAATGAAGGAAGACGATATGAGAAGAATTGCTAAAAATATAGTTAAAGTGTTAAAAAATATTGATAATGATAAAATCATACAGGAAGTTAAGGAAGATGTTTTATCCCTGTGTTCAAGTTATCCACTTTACCCTGAATGGACAAAAGATTATCTAGAATAAAAATGAATGTTAATAGTAATAGTATATTTTCTTATCGCCTTTTCTTCCTTTTACATTCTTTCAATGGTAGAAGATAGCTATTTTTTGGAAAGATACACAGATAAAACAATTAGGCAGGAAGAGGTAATAAGTTTATCTAATGCTGTTATAGATTTAATAGAAAGTTATTTATCTACAGATGACCCTAAAATAGATAGTTTGAAGGATAATTGGGCTAAACCTTTAACGATACCTTTAACTAATGGTTCTGTAGAAATAACCATCATAGACCAAGAGAGATATTTAAATCCTAATATGCTTGTTTCAAAAAAAGGTATAAATGGTATATATTTGGAAATATTCCGAAAGTTATACGATATGCTTAATATTGATGAGTATTTAGTATATAACTTGATAGATTGGATAGATAAAAACAGTATTTCTGATGGTGGAGTTGAGAGATACGAGAATTACAAAGCTAAAAACGGTAAACTGGATAGTATAGAAGAGATATTATTGATTGAAGGTTATAAACCTGAGATTTTATACGGTGGTAAGGAAAAATTTTCAGATATGCCTCCTTTAAAGGATTTTCTAACTGTTTACTCTAACGGAAAGATTAATATAAACACTGCTCCTAAATATGTTCTATTAGCTTTAGGTTTTGATTATACAGATATATCTAATATTATTGAAGAAAGGAATAGAGAACCTTTTTCATCTATAAATGATTTTTTTAGAAGGATTGGTTTACAGGATAAGAAAAAATTTAAAGATATTTTAGATGTCAAGAGTGAGTATTTTTTAGTTATAGCTAATATAAAATTTGAAGACGAAAGTTATAAACTTAGGTTTTTATTAAAGAGGGAAGATAAAAAATTTAATCTTATCTGGAAGATATTAAACTGATATTTAAAACTTTATCATATTAGATAGATAGTTATTAGATTTATCATAATTGGGACATTCAAATTGAGAGGTTTTAAAAATGGAAAATCTTAAATATTTATCAAAAATCAAAAATTATAAAGATTTAAAATCTCTGTCCTATGAAGAATTGGAAAAGTTAGCACAGGATATAAGGGAGTATATTATAGATATTACATCTAAAAATGGAGGACATATTGGACCATCTTTAGGAGTTGTTGAGCTTACTATAGCTATTCTAAGAGTTTTTGAGCCTGAGATAGACCGTATAGTATGGGATATAGGACATCAGGCATATGCATATAAGATATTAACTGATAGGAAAGAGAGCTTTAAAACTTTAAGACAGTATAAGGGAATATCTGGATTTTTAAAGATAAAAGAAAGTCCTAAATATGACCACTTCGGAGCTGGACACAGTAGTACTTCCATATCGGCTGCCTTAGGTATGAGGGTAGCTAAAGATTTATTAAAAGATGAAGGGTACACTTTAGCTATAATTGGTGATGGGGCTATGACAGCAGGACAGGCCTTTGAAGGTCTAAATAACGCAGGTTGGTTAGACCCATCAAAATTTATAGTAATATTAAACGACAATCAGATGTCAATATCTCCCAATGTTGGGGCTATTTATAAATACTTTAACAAGATAATAACTAATGAAGCTTATTTAAAATCCAGACAAAAGCTGAAAGATTTACTAAAAAAACTTTTTGGTGAAGGCTCGGCTAAATTTGCACGTAAGCTGGAAGAGTTTGCTAAAGGATTAATAACACCGGGGGTTATATTTGAAGAGTTAGGATTTACATATATAGGAACAATTGACGGACATGATATTAAAGAGTTAGAAAATACTTTAAACAAAGTTAAAACTATAAGAGGACCTGTTTTAATTCATGTTATAACTCAGAAGGGTAGAGGTTTTAAACCTGCAGAGGAAAATCCTACACCTTTTCACGGAATATCTCCATTTGACAAAATAACTGGTACACCTATAAAAAAGACATCTACAAAACCATCTTGGAGCAAAGCCTTTGGAGAGGCATTAATAGAGCTTGCAGAAAGAGATAACAGTATAGTGGCAATAACTCCTGCTATGAGGGAAGGTTCAGGATTGACTGAGTTTTCAAAAAGATTTCCTGACAGATTTTTTGATGTTGGTATTGCGGAGCAACATGCATCAACATTTGCAGGTGGTTTAGCAAAGGAAGGGATAAAACCTGTTGTCGCTTACTACTCAACATTTTTACAAAGGGCTTATGACCAAGTTATACATGATATAGCACTTCAAGAACTGCCTGTTGTTTTTGCTATAGATAGGGCAGGTTTAGTTGGTGAAGATGGTCCAACACATCATGGAGTTTTTGATATAGCATTTTTAAGACCTATACCAAATATTATAATCTCTGCACCTAAAGACTGGCAGGAGTTAAGAGATTTACTATATACAGCTATCTATTCAGGAAAAGTTTTTGCTATTAGATACCCCAGAGGAACTGTTATAGGAGAGAAATGGGAAGGTTTTAAAAAGATTGAAATAGGAAGCTGGGAAATATTAAAAAATGGTAAGGATATAGTTATACTTGCTGTTGGTAAGTATGTGAAAAGAGCTTTAGAGACTGCAGAGATTTTAAATAGATATGGATTTAAACCTACTGTTGTTAACGCAAGATTTATAAAACCTATGGATTATAAAATGTTAAAAGATTTATTAAATATGAATGAGCTTATAATCACTATGGAAGATGGAGTGTTAAACGGTGGATTTGGAAGTGGTATCGCAGAGTATATTATGGATAATGGCTACCACAATAGATTAATAAGGTTTGGTATTCCTGATAGATTTGTAGAGCATGGAAAGGTTGAGCTATTGGAAAAGGATTTAGGATTACTTCCTGAACAGATGGCAGAGAGAATAAAAGATGTATTAATGGGGAAAAATTATAAGGTGGTAGGATAATTACAAAATTGTAAATAAAACACTCTTAAAACAATTTTGTTCTTTTCTTTTTCTACATTGCAAAAATGTAAGCAAATTTTATCTTAATGATAATTCTTATATCAACATTAATTTAAAAATTGCTGATATATTGATTTAAGCCACACAGATTTATAACCATTTGGCTTTAAGTTAGTTATTAATTTAATCAAAATTTTTTTACTTTAGACTATTAGAGCTAAATTTAATTTTCAAGTTGACATTAAACCAAGTTAAAAGCTTCTAATTAACAGTAATTATAATAAAATCATTAAACTGCCTAACCTAATAATCTCAAAAATTTATCAACTTTCAAAAAATAAATTGATTTTTACCATCTTTAAATCTAAACATTTGGCATCTAAATTGCTTAATTTTCCTTAAAAGCTGTTTCTTATGGAGAAATAATAATGGAAAAACTTATAAAGGTTTCTCAAGAAAGAAATAAAAGATTAAACAAAATTGAAAAATTAAAACAAGAACATTCTCCCAGAGAAGCTTGGGAAAAGTTAGAGTATTACGCTAAAAATGGTTTTTCATCAATTCCAGAACATGATTTGAATTTCTTTTTTAAATGTTTTGGAGTGTTTTACAGACCTGCAACACCTGAAAGATTTATGATAAGGGTTAGAATACCCGGGGGTAAACTGAACTATCAACAGGCTAAAAAGTTAGGTGAAGTAGCTAAAAAGTATGGAAATGATTATATAGACCTTACTACTAGAATGCAGGTAGAATTAAGATTTATAAGAGTAGAAGATTTACCAACAGTATTAAGAGAATTAGAAAGTGTCGGAATTACCACTTTTCAAACTGGAGTTGATAACTTTAGAAATATTGTTCAAGACCCTTTAGATGGTGTAGCCTTTGATAATGTTATACAGACTTGGGACATTCTTCAAAAAATACAATCAATCTTTTTAAAGAATGAGGAATGGATTTGTAAATTACCTAGAAAGTTTAACATTGGAATAAATGGCTCTTTTTCAAATAGATGTAATATTTATGGACATGATGCCTGCTTTGTGTTAGCACAGAAAGATGGAGAGTTTGGTTTTAATGTTTATTTAGGTGGTAAAGTTGGAGCAGTTGCCAAATATGCTAATGTTTTCTTAACTAGTGAAGAAGTTCCAATCTTCTTTGAAGGATTAGCTAAAGTATTTAAAAAATATGGTTTTAGAGACAGTAGAAATAAAAATAGACTTAAGTATTTAATTGATGCTGTTGGAATGGAAGAGGTTATTGATGCTGTAAAAAAAGAGTTAAACAGGGATTTTAAAACTGGTGGTAAAACTTTAACAGATTTGGAAGGTGGAGAGGTTGTTGGTAAAGTTAGACTAAAGGATAACAGTTTTGCCGTTCATATGGTTGTCCCTTCTGGAATATTCTCAGGTTCTTCAATGATTGAAGTTGCAGAAATATCAAAAGAGTTTGGAAGTGGAGAGATTAGATTAACTGTTTCACAAAATCTTTACATTTTAGGAGTTAAAGAGGATAACTTAGATAAAATTTTATCAACACCTATTTATAAAAAATACAAAAATGTAAGTTCCCCTTACTTTAATGATGTTATAGCCTGTGCAGGAACAGAACATTGTCCATTTGGTGTAATACCTAACAAACCTGATGCAATAAAAGTTGCCGATTATCTAACTGAAAACTATCCATTAAATCCATTTGATAGTAAGGTAAGAATGTATTGGTCTGCCTGTCAAAAAGGTTGTGGTATCCATGGAAATGGGGACATAGGCTTTGTTGGAGTTAAGTTTAAAAAAGATGGAAAGATAACTTTAGGGGTTGATATGTATATAGGTGGAACTTTAACTGGAGAAAGTGAAGAAGGGAAATTATTAATAAAATCTATCCCGTTAGATAAGGTGCAATTTTATGTAGAAGAGTTAATAAAAGAATATATAAGAATTAAAAAACCTAAGGAAAGTTTTGAAAAATTTTATAAAAGAATTTTATCCAAAATATCAAAGGGAGCTTTAAGATTTTTAATTTTATTTAATAATTACACAAAGGAAAGAAAATTAAATCTAAGATTAGAAATAAACGATTTAGTGTTAAATAAATCTAACGAAGAAGAAGAGATTTTTTATTTTGGTTATCAGCTTTATAAAACTTTAACTGGAAAATTTCCATACAGCAGACCTAATATTTTAGAGATTTACGATGAGCCTTTACCTGAAAAACCTTCTAGGATTAATCCAAATACTCCTAAAGAGTTAGACGGAATAGTCTTAAAGATGATACATAAAAATCCAGACAAAAGATACAAGGTATTTACAGAAATAGAAACAGATTTGTTCAAACAGTAAAAGCTTTTTTATAAAGAGGAGGTTGTTGAGAATGTCAAAAAGTATTGAGTATAAGGGAAAAGTCATAGAGATAACCGGAAGTCCTATGTTAGGTCTGGTAATGGCAACATGGGGCTTTTTTATCGGTTTTGCCGCTGTTTCATTATACAGTCCTGTTGCGAAAAATCTAAAGGAAATATTAGGTCTTTCAGGTTTTTTATTAGGTTTATTAGTTGCCGCACCTAACTTAACAGGTTCTCTTTTAAGAATACCTTTTGCCGCTTGGGTTGACAAAGTAGGTGGGAAAATACCTCTTGCAACTCTTTTAATACTTTCTGTAATTGGAATGGCTGGTCTATCTACTCTCTTATATCTCTACTATCCAAATCTTGAGCCTTGGATGTATTGGTTAATACTTTTCTTTGGATTTTTAAGTGGTTGTGGTATTGCTACATTCTCCGTTGGAATAGCCCAAACTGCCTATTGGTTTCCTGAAAAGAAACAAGGTTTCGCCTTAGGTACATACGCAGGTGTTGGTAATCTTGCACCGGGAATTTTTGGAATGATACTACCCTTTGCTTTAAAAGAGATAGGATTAACAAATGCTTATATACTATGGTTTGGTTTTCTTCTTATAGGGACAATCATATATATCCTTTTATCAAAGGATGCCCCATACTTCCAATTAAGAAGAGCTGGAGTTCCACATGAAGACGCTGTAAAACTTGCTAAAGAATTAGGTCAAGAGCTAATTCCAACCGGTGGTTTAATAAGTTCACTTAAAAACTCTGCAAAACATATACAGACTTGGGCATTAGTCTCTCTATACTTCGTTTCCTTTGGTGGTTTCCTCGCGTTAACAGGTTGGTTCATAATCTTTTGGGTTCAAAGTTATGAATTAGAAGTTACTCAGGCAGGTCTTTTAATGGCTTTTGGGTTTTCATTACTAGCTTCAGTTATAAGAATTTTCGGTGGCTGGATTTCTGATAAGATAGGCGGAGAATTGGTAGCTATAATCTCATATGCTATAACTTTTGTTGGAGCGGTTTTAATCGTTCTTGCCGGTAATAGCTCCTTCTATCTATCGTTAATTGGTGAGATTTTAATGGGAGCTGGTATGGGTATAGCAAACGGAGCGGTATTTAAACTTGTTCCTAAATATGTTCCACATGCTACAGGTGGAGCTGCCGGATGGGTAGGCGGTTTAGGTGCTTTTGGAGGCTTTGTTGTTCCTCCAATTTTAGGTACATTTGTTCAAAACTATGGAGTTTTAGGATATTCTAAAGGCTATGTCGTATATATGGGCTTGTCTATATTTGCAATATTAATTTCATTAATTTTATGGAAAAAATACGGAAAAGATATAAATAAACCTATAGAGGATTAAATTCTCCTTTTTTCTTTTTTTTATTTTGTAAATTAAATTTAATTTTTAATATACTTAAACTTAATTCGGAAACTAATTTCTGCTAATCCGTTCTAACTGTATTAAATAAAAGATTTTAATTAACGTGAGTTCGGAAAATATTAAGGTATAGATTTTTTGATTTTAACTAACTATCAATTTAATTGAGATATTTTATTTTAGTCTATTAGAACAAACAAATTAAACTTAGTTCCTAAATTGGCGTTAATTATCAATATTTAATTAAACTTTGTTATTCTAGCCTATTAGAACAGATTGGACTTAATTTAATTTCAAAATCGGCGTTAATTAAGTTAAATCTTAATTTCTATTACTAGTTAAATATCTTCTTTTAAAAATGTTTAGTTCCCGTTCGGTTAGATATTTCCACTCACCAGATTTTAAATCTTCCAATTTTATATTGCCTATCTGTACCCTTTTTAATCTCGAAACAGGATAGCCAAAAGTTTTTGTAAATCTTCTTATAACCCTTTTCTGTCCAGAGTGGATTGTAATATCTAAAACTGTAGAGTTCCTTTTCTTTTTTACTATTTTTATATCGTCAGGTTTTAAAAATTCTCCATCGTCTAAAAATGTTCCCTTTCTCATCTTGTTAAAACTTTCAATATTTACCCTTCCTTTAACTTCAACTATATATCTTTTAGGAATTTTATTTTTAGGATGCATAACAAAATTCGCAAAATCACCGTCATTAGTTAATAAAAGTAAGCCTTCACTGTCTAAATCTAATCTACCTATTGGAAATAGATTATCTTTTATTCCTATCTCTTTAAACAAATCTGTTAAAGTTTTTCTTCCAAATTTATCTTTGCCTAACTGTGTTAATACTCCCCTAGGCTTGTAAAGTTTTACATATTTAAATTTTTTTATAGGCTTAACTAATTTTCCGTTAACTTCTACTTTATCCCTTTTAGGATTTATTTTTATTCCTAACTCCCTTACAATCTTTCCGTTTACTTTAACCTTACCTTCCTGTATAAGTAAATCTGCCTTTCTTCTAGAACAACATCCTGTTGATGCTAAATATTTATTTAATCTAATCAGTTCCATTCTTTTTCTCCCATACAATTTTAAATTCTGTTCCTTTATCTTCTTCAGATATTACATCTATCTTTCCACCATGTTCATCAATAATCTTTTTAACTATAGCCAATCCTAAACCTGTTCCGTCAATCTTAGTGGTAAAATAAGGTTCAAATATACTATTTATTATATCTTTAGGTATTCCCTTCCCGTTATCCTTTATCTCTAAAACAAGTTTATCCTTTTCATCTTTTAAAGACACTTCAATAACACCTTCATTATCTATAGCATCAACAGAGTTTAAAAGAATGTTTATTAAAGCCTGTTCTAAAAAGTTTTTATCACCATTTATAAAAACATCTTTTAAATCCATTTTAATCTTAATATCCTTTCCTTTTATGCTTGATTTGACAAAATCAATTGAGCTTTCTACAACATCTTTAAGGTTAACTCTCTGTTTAGAGTAAAAGGAAGGCTTAGCATACTCTAGAAGTTTATTGATTATTTCTTCTGCCCTTTTACTGTTTTTCTCTATCTTTTCTATAAGTTTTAAAGCTTTTTCTTTTTCTCCCTTTTCTATTCTTCTTCTTAAAGAAAAGGTTGAAGAAGTTATAACTGCAAGTGGATTTTTTAGGTTATGGGATATTCCTGCAGAAAGTTTTCCCAATACTGCGTGCTTTTCCGCCTGAAATAGATTTCTTTCTAATTCTTCTTTTTCTTGAAAATACAATATCTTTGCTATAGCTGTAG
This sequence comes from uncultured Aquificales bacterium, assembly GCA_964514535.1. GTDB lineage: Bacteria > Aquificota > Aquificia > Aquificales > Hydrogenothermaceae > QNZC01. Next base: position 1,616 of record CAZEUK010000009.1, on the reverse strand, counting down.
ATACTGAGTTTGTGTAAGTCTGTAGATACTCTATCTCGTCAGGAAGTATTTTTGATTTTTTATAAACAAATATAGCCCCAATAGTTTTATTATCTTTCTTTATAGGAAGGATAACAACTTTATCATTAAGTAAAAACTTAGTAGTGTTAAATCTTTCTGTATCAATTTTTTTATATTTATCTATTTCAGGAATAAAACCGTTCTTTTTAAAGATATGCTTGTTTTTATCTCTTATTAGGACTGCTACTCCCTTATAACCTAGATTTATCAAGCCATTTATAATGTTTTCGCTTATCTCTTCCAAATCTATAGGCTTTATGGTTTTATTACTTAACTTAAATATCTCCTTTAGTTTTTTATATGTAATCTTAAGCTCATCATCAACTTTGTTAATTTTTTCCTGTATTTCAAAATCTATAGCCCTATCAACTAACCTTCTGTATCTATCCTTATCAGTTTTCAATTTAACAAAAAATCCGTTTACAATCTGATAACTGTAATAAAAGAGTAATAATAAACTAGTGTTAAGTATAAATTGGGATAAATTAAGGAAAGTATTTAAAAAAATTAAGCCTACTATACTTGTCCATGTAAAGAAATCCTTTAAGTTTTTATAATCTCTAACGATAAGGAAAAGTAATAAAATCCTTAAGAAATTTTTTTCTCCTATAAATATTTGGTATTTAAAAGTTTTAAGGAATAAAAATATTGAAACAACAATCAATAAAGAAAGGATTAAAAATATTTTTATCTTTTGGGAATAAAAACTTTTGTTTTGAGCTATAACTCCAATAATTATTAAAAAACTTTCAGTTAAAAGGATTAAGTTATTGTCTAGATTAAATATTTGTTTAACAACTTCCAGTAGGATTAAAACTAAACCAGTTAGTAGTAGAGATATATAATCTCTTATTTCTTTTGTGATTATAAGTAGATATATAAAAAATATCCAAGTTATGTATAATCCATCAAACATCTTTCTTTTTCAGTAAGGCTACGGTTCTACACTCCCCAGCTAAGCCTTTACCTAAATCTCCTATCTTTTCATAGGTCTTTCCCTTTATAAACACTTGTGATTTATCTATTCCTAAAACTTTAGCGGTATTTTCCCTAATCAACTCCCTGTAAGGCTTTATCTTTGGCTTCTGCAAGATTATCACACTGTCTATATTCACAATCTCATAACCTAACTTATCAATTATTCTTTTAGCTTCCTTTAAAAATATGGAACTATCTGCATTCTTCCATCTATTATCATTATCGGGAAATAACTCTCCAATATCTCCATAACCTACAGCACCTAACAGAGCATCCGTTATTGAGTGAAAGAGTATATCACCATCAGAGTGGGCTAAAAAACCTTTTTTGTAAGGTATAACCACACCACCGATAATAAGTTTTCCACCTTCTTCTAACCTGTGTAAATCAAAACCTACCCCTATCCTAAACATTTTCAGATTTTCCCAAATTTTTTACTTTGTATTTTATCATCTATTAAAATTAAATCTTCCCCTTATAATTAAAACTAATATCCTAAAAGCAAGGAAAAGTTAATGAAAAAATATATATTCCTGTTTTTATATCTAATTTTTTCTTTAAACTCCTGTTCATCTATA
>CAZEUK010000008.1:0-12264 GCA_964514535.1 uncultured Aquificales bacterium | reverse complement strand
ATCTTTTTCCAATATTTTTATTAAATGGACGAATAAAAGTTATTTGATATATCAATTGAAGAAGATTTAAATAATGGTCTAAAGTTTTGTTATCCAATCCTGTAGATTGTGAAAGTTTTGTTTTATTCAACAAATTTCCACTGTAGCTTGCAAGTATATTAAATAAAGATAAAAATTTATCTATATTTCTAATTTCTCCTATTTCCATAACATCCTTTTCTATATAGGTGCTAATATATGAACTAAACCAAATATAACGTAATTTCTCTGATTTTATTTTATAAATTTCCGGAAAACCGCCTTTAACAATAAATTCTAGAAGATTATCATAATTCAAGGATGATTTAGATTTAAGAAATTCCCCATTAAATATATTCTCTATAAGATTTCCTTTTTTGTTTAATATTTCGTAAATTGATAATGGATATAACTCAAAAATGGCTATTCTTCCTGCCAAACTTTCCTTTATTTTTGAAAATCTTAGAACATTTATTGAACCTGTTAAGATAAACTGATTTGGTTCTCTATCTTCATCAATCTTTTTTTTAATTACTGTCATCAATTCAGGTAATTTTTGAATTTCATCTAAAACAACAGGTGTTTGAAGATTTTTTATAAAACCTATAGGGTCATTTTTTGCAGAAAGATAGGCGTTTATATCATCTAAAGTTATATAATTGTCAGAAAGTTCCATTGACAAGGTAGATTTACCTGTTTGTCTAGCACCTGCAATAAATACTGCAGGGAATTCGTTTAAAGCTTCCTCTATAAGTCCTTTAATTAATCTTTTAAATTTCAGGATTATACTCCTAAATTTTTTAGGAATATAATACTATATTTTTAAGACTTTTACACTTCTTTTAAGTTTTAAAAACTGTTGACACTACTAATAAAGTTATAATCATAAAAGTAGTTTTTATCTCTGTTAAATAAACTAATTATTTCTTTCATCATAAATTTTGGTGATAAAATTTTACATTATTGTTATTGGGTTTATTATTAATAATAATTACTATTAACGAGGAGTAAGATTATGAATAGGGAAAAAGTTTTCATATTTGATACAACTTTGAGAGATGGAGAACAAGCACCCGGTTTTTCCATGACAAAAGAAGAAAAGGTTAGAATGGCTTTACAGCTAGAAAAATTGGGAGTTGATATTATAGAGGCTGGATTTGCCGCTGCATCTCTAGGAGATTTTGAGGCAATAAATGAGGTTTCAAAGGTTGTTAAAAGCTCCACAATTTGTTCACTTGCAAGGGCTTTAGAGAAAGATATAGAAAGGGCAGGAGAAGCTTTAAAGCCTGCAGAAAGAAAGAGAATACACACCTTTATAGCCACATCTCCCATACATATGAAATATAAACTAAAGATGTCTCCTGAGGAAGTTTTAGACAGAGCTGTAAAGGCTGTTAAGTATGCTTTAAGATTTACAGATGATGTTGAGTTCTCTGCGGAAGATGCTTTCAGGTCTGATAGGGATTTCCTATTTAGAGTGTTTGAGGCTGTTATAGATGCTGGAGCTAAAACTATTAACGTTCCTGATACTGTAGGGTACGCAATACCTGAAGAGTTCGGACAACTTATAGAGGACATAAAAAATAATGTTCCAAATATAGATAAAGCTATAATATCCGTCCACTGTCATAACGATTTAGGGCTTGCAGTTGCAAACTCATTATCTGCAATTAAGAAAGGGGCTAGACAGGTTCACGCAACTATCAACGGAATAGGTGAAAGGGCTGGTAATGCGGCGATGGAAGAGGTTGTAATGGCTTTAAAGGTTAGACATGATTACTTTAAAGAAGTTTATACCACTATAAACACTAAAGAGATTTATCCAAGTAGTAAGTTATTATGTCAGATTACAGGCAGTTTTGTTCAGCCTAACAAGGCTATAGTTGGTGATAACGCATTTGCCCATGAAGCTGGTATCCATCAACATGGAGTATTGGCACACAGGGAGACTTATGAAATAATGAGACCTGAAGATATAGGGCTAGAAATGAAAAAAGGGTCAAATCTGGTTTTAGGTAAACATTCAGGAAGACACGCATTTAAAACAAAAGTTGAAGAGTTAGGTTATAGCCTAACTGACGAACAGATAGAAAAGTTGTTTATAAAATTTAAAGATTTGGCAGATAAGAAAAAGCAAGTATTTAACGAAGATATTGAAGCACTAGTTTTAGATGAGTTAAGCTCAAATAAAAAACTAGCCCAACTGTCTTACTTCCACGTTTTAACTGGTAATACTGTAATACCTACCGCTACAGTAAAGCTAAAGATTGATGAAAAGGAAACTGAGCCGAATACAGTTTTAGGCGGTGGTCCGATAGACTGTACATTGAAAGCATTAGGTAAGGCTTTAAATATAGAGGATAAATTTAAACTTAAAGAGTTTAACGTTAGGGCTATAACCTATGGAAAAGATGCTATTGGAGAGGCTAAGTTAACTATAAACTTTGACGGATACGATGTTGTAGGTAAAGGTTGGTCTATAGATATTGTAGAGGCAAGTATAAAAGCATTCTTGAATGCTTACAGTAAGTATGTATCTTTATCTAAGAAAGATATTTCAGAAAAAATATAGAGTGGGAGTTGACAGTTGAGGGACAAATTTTTACTTTTTGTTATCATTACAATGATAGTTGGGGGAGTATATCTATATCTGAAAGGTTATATAGATTTTGGAGAACCTAAAATAGAGATTTTAAACCCAGAGCTAAAAAATTACTCCTACAATAGTAAATATTCAAAAGTTATAAGCAAAAATTACTCTATAAAATTTAGGATTGTAGATGACCACTCAGGATTAAAAAATATTAAAATAATAATTTTCCAAGATGGTGAAAACAAATTTGTAAAAGAAATATCTGTTCCTGAGAAGACTAAAGAGAAAGTTATAGTTGTAAATATTGATGCTGATAAGTATAAACTTAAAAAAGGAGAAGTTGATTTAATAATATCTGCTACAGATAGAGGATTATTTGAGAATAAAAATGCACTACCACTTAGATTTATCTTAGACCCTGAGCCACCTACAATAACAAAACTTTACACCCAACAGTATATAATGAACGGTGGTTCTGCTTTCGCATTCTTTAAAGTATCAAAAGACACAGAAAAAGTTTATATACATATGGAAAATTTAAAATTTAACTGTTTCTCCGGTCTGTTTAAAGATAAAACTGTTTACGCCTGCGCCTTTCCATACCCTTACTACTGGAATACAAAGAAAAAGATTTTCGTATCTGCAGTTGATAAAGCAGGAAATATAACCACTTTACCTATTCCATACAGATTTAAGCTTAAAAAATATAGAAGGTCTGTTGTTAGTATCAGTGATAAATTTATAGAGGAAAAAGTTAAGCCTTTAGTTAAAGATAAAAGTATTACCGACCCTGTAGAGATGTTTAAATACGTTAACGTTATCTTAAGAAAGGAAAATGAGAAGGTGATACATAACATTACAAGGACGGTTGTAATAAAAAAACCGTTATTTAAAACTAAATTTGCAAAGATGAAAAGGGTAGCTGTATTAGGTGGATTTGCAGACTACAGGAAATACAGATATAAAGGGAAGATTATAGAAGGAGCTGACGCTTACCATAAAGGTATGGATATGGCATCAATAAAAAATGCGGAAGTTCCTGCGGCAGAGGATGGGGTAGTTGTTTACACTGGAAACTTAGGAATTTACGGCAATACGATAATAATAGAACATGGATTGGGAGTATTTACACTCTATTCACATCTTTTAGATTTTGCTGTGAAAAAGGGAGATACAGTTAAAAGAGGCCAGTTAATAGCACATACAGACACAACAGGTTTAGCTGTAGGAGACCATCTCCACTTTGGAGTTTTAATACAAGGTCTAGAAGTTCATCCTATTGAATGGTTTGATAAAAAATGGTTAGAAACTAGATTTTTTGAACATTATGAAAAATTAAAGAAAGAGTATGGAGAGAATGAAGGAAACTAAGAGTTTAAAAAGTATAGATGAGAGTATTAAAGAGTTTTTTGAGGAAAGAAAGAAGTTAATACAAAAACATAGAAGCGGTAGCGGTGGATTAGAGATTGTAAGGGAGTTGGCAGAGTTAACAGACAGGACTATAAAAAACTTTGCCGAAAACTCATTTAAAGACCAATTAGACAATATATCAATAATTGTTTTAGGTGGATACGGAAGAAAAGAGTTATGTTTTAAATCTGACATAGATATATCATTAATTGTCCAAACTAATAATATAGATGAGTTAAAGGAAGGTATTGAAAAATTTTACTATGCACTTTTAAGTTTAAAGGTTGATGTAGGTTTTTCAGTTAGAAATATAAAAACTTTCATTGAGTTATCTAAAGATGATTTAACAGTTGCCACATCATTACTACAGGGAAGATACCTTTACGGTAATAAAGATTTATACGATAGATTGATAAAAAAATTTAAAAATCTTATAAAGAAAAGGAAGGAGGACTATATAGAGGCAACCTTAAAGGCAAGAAAACTCCGTTATGAGAGGACAGGTTCATCTATATACATGATGGAGCCTCATATAAAGGAAGGGGAAGGTGGATTAAGGGACTTCCACGAGGTTTATTGGATAGCAAAAGTTTTAGATGATGTAGCTAACTACAAATACTTTGTGGATAAAAAGATAATTCTTGAGGATGAGTATAACGAATTAATCAGAGCTTACGATTTCCTTTTAAGAATAAGAAATGAGATGCATATTATATGTAATAAAAGATGTGATGTTCTAGTTAGACCTTTACAGGAAGAAATAGTTAAAAACCTCGGTTATATAAGCAATCCTGATGATACAGAGCAGTTAAGGGAAAGTGTTGAAAGATTAATGAGACTTTACTATCTTTATGCAAAATCAATAAACACAATTACTAAAAGAATTCTTAAATCTATTATAGGAAAAAGTTCAAAATCTTACGTTTATGAACCGATAGACGCTGTTTTTTTAAGAAGTAAGTATGAGCTTGATATAAAGGATGAGAATAAATTTTTAAAAGACATATCAAATATAGTGAGGGCTTTTTTATACTACAAGGAGTTTAATTTAGATTTCTCTCCAAAGCTGGAATATCTGATAAGGAAAAATGAGCTTAAACTACTTGAGAATAGAAAGAACCCTGAAGTTCAAAGAATTGTCCGTCAGATTTTTAGTGATGTTAACAATCTACCTAAGACAATAAGAAAGATGCAGGAATTTTACGTAATAGATACCCTTATTCCTGAGTTTGGTTATCAGAGGGGACATTTTCAGTATGATGCATACCATAAATACACAACAGATGAACACGCAATAAAAGCTGTTGAGATGTTGGAAAGTTTGTTAAAGGCTAACGACGAAGAAAGGAAAGCAATGTACAGACTTTTTAAAGATATTGAAAGAAAAGATTTATTAATATGGGCTGTATTTTTACATGATATAGGGAAGGGACACAAGACAGACCATTCAGTTCTAGGGGAAAAAATGGCTAAAGACATACTGTTGAGATTTGGATATTCTAAAAGGGACGCTGAGATAGTCGGATTTTTAGTTAGACACCATTTAGATATGGCTAAAATATCCCAGAGGAGAAATCTAAACGACCCTAAGATAATAAAGGAGTTTGCAGATATTATTAAAAATAAAGAGTTGTTAAAGATGTTAACTGTGTTAACTTGGAGTGATGCAAATGCAGTTGGACCCGGTGTTTGGAATGAATGGAAAAATTTACTGCTTTGGGAGTTGTACAACAAAACATTGGAAGTATTAGAGAACAATGTTCCTATTGAAGAGCTGGAAAAAAGAAAGTTAGAGGAAAAGAAAGAATTACTTTTAAAAAGATTAACTGAACTTTTTGGAGAGGAAAGGGCTAAATATCATCTAAAACGTTTAAGGGATGTTTACATAATATCAACTCCTTTAGAGGATATGATTAAACATCTCAAGATGGAAGAGGAGTTATTTAAAACAGGTAAACCACAGTTTTACTTTAAAGAAAAGTATGGTGTTGGAGCTTCTGAGATTATAGTTGTTGTTGATAGAAATGTAAAAAATCCATTACTTGCAATAACTGGAATATTAAGCTATATGAAGATAAATATTTTGTCCGTCTATTCATACAGAAGAAAGGATGGGACAACTGTTATAGATTTATTGGTTTCCACAACCTCACTTGAGGCAATAGATAAGTCTAGATTTGAAAGATTTAAAGAATTATTTTTAAACTATCTGAACGGTAATATTACACTTGAAGAGTTAGAAAAGAGAAGAACGAAAATAGGTTATAGACCTAAAGTATTACCTCCACCAACCTTTGTAAAAATAGATAACAAAAGTTCTGATAGATACACAATATTTGATATATCAGGTGAGGATAGAATAGGCTTACTCTACGATATATTTAAGGTTTTTTCTAAATATCATCTGTTTCCACATATTGCAAAGGTATCAACACAAGGAGAAAGGGCAAGGGACGCTTTTTACGTTAGAACCTGTGAACAGGGAAAGTTGGAGGATAAAGAAGTATTAGAAAAGATAAAACAGGATTTATTAAAAGTTTTAAATAAAGATATATAGTTATGGAAGTTTTAGATTATCACAAATTAAAAATTTTTAAAGTTGTTGCCGATGTAAAAAGTTTCTCAAAGGCAAGCGAATTACTTTTTTTAACCCAACCTACAATTACCCAACAGATAAAAAAGATAGAGAATTATTTAGGTATTACTCTGTTTAAAAGGGAAAAGTCTGGAGTTTACCTAACTAAAGAAGGAGAAAGATTTTATAAGTATGTAGAAAAGATTTTGGAAGATTATCAAATACTGGAAAAGGAGATATTAAGTTTAAAACAGAAAAAAAACCAAACACTTTTTATAGGAGCAAGTTCCACAATTGGAGAGTATCTATTACCGCCTATATTGGCAAAATTTTTAGATGGGAAAGAACATATAAAAACAAATCTGTTTATTGGGAATTCTAAAGAAGTTGAGGAAGGTGTTTTATCTAAAACATTTTATATAGGGCTTGTTGAAGATGATATAAACTCATCTAAGTTTGACAGGTACAAATTTTTTGAGGATGAGATAGTTTTAATAGCTTCTTCAAAAAATCCTATACCTGAAGAAATAGAGGTTAAGGATTTGGAAAAGTATAGGATAATCTTTAGAGAGAAAGGTTCAGGAACAAGAAATGTCGTTCAAAAATTTTTAAAGATGAAAAGTATAAACATAAATCCTGTAATGGAGATAGGAAGTAGTAAAGCTATAGCTAAAATTGTTGAGAATACAGATTTATTAGGTTTTGTATCAAAACTAATCGTTGAGGAGCAGTTAAAAAACGGTCAGATTAAACCTGTTAAGATAAAAAATTTAATTATTAAAAGGAATTTTTATTATATTACTCAAAAAAATATAAACTTACCCCAAATAGATAGAGAGTTTTTACTTTATCTAGAAAAAAATATTTCATAATTCCTATAATAATCTATCAAAAATAATTTGGGAGTTTTAAATTGTATAAAGAATTAATTAATTATCTAATTGATTTAGTCAAAATAAACTCTGTTGTCGGAAACGAGAAAGAAATAGCAGACTATACACAAAAAATATTAACTGGAAAGTTAAAAAATGTTATCCGTTTCAATAACTCTTTAATTGGATATAACGATTTAGATAAAACTAAAAAGACTGTAGGGCTTATAGGACATTTGGACACTGTCCCTGTTGAGAATGAGTTAACAGGTAAGATTATAGACGGTAGGTTATATGGCTTAGGTGCAAGTGATATGAAGGGCGGATTAGCTGTAATGCTTTATCTTATTGATTATTTTATGAATAGGGAAAGTAAATTTAATCTGATTTATGTTTTTTACGAGAAGGAAGAAGGACCTTTCAATGATAACGGATTACAACCTTTATTGGAAAAGTATGGGGATATATTAAAAAATATTGATTTGGCTTTCGTTTTAGAGCCAACTAACAATGAGGTTCAAGTTGGGGCTGTAGGAACAATAAACGCAGAAGTTATATTTAGAGGAAAGAAAGCCCATTCTGCTAGAGCTTGGCAGGGAGAAAATGCAATACACAAAAGCTGGAAGCTCATAAAGAGGGTTAATGATTTCGGTATTAGGGAGTATCCATTCAGTTTTAATATTGGTAATAAGGAAGTTAATATCACCTTTTACGAGTTAATGAATATCACAGTTGCCAAATCTGAAGGAGCTAAAAATGTTATTCCTGATTATTTCTATCTAAATATAAATTATAGATTTTCACCAAGTAAAACATTGGAAGAGGCTAAAGAAGATATAGTTAATATTGTTAAAGATGATGCAGAGGTTAAATTTGTTGATTTAGCACCACCGGGGAAGATACCAAATAAAAATGAGATATTGTTAGAGTTTATATCTAAATTTGATTTACCTGTTAAACCTAAGCAGGCTTGGACAGATGTTGCCCGTCTATCTCTTTTCAATATAGATGCTGTCAACTTTGGACCGGGAGACCCTTCACAAGCCCATCAGTATAACGAGTATATACCTATTGAAAATCTTTACAAATCATTTGAATATCTTAAGGAGTTTTTAAAATTTTAACCTACATTAACAAGTTCAAATTTATTACCATACTTTTCAAACACTAACTCTTTAAGTTTTGGATGTTTATCTAGAAACGGGTCTTTTTCTAAAAGTCTGTCCGCCTCCTCCTTTGCTTTTTCTAAAACTAACCTATCTAAAGGACGATTTAAATCTGCTATACCTAAATTTATTCTTCCTGATTGGGCTGTTCCTACAATATCACCACCACCACGAAGTCTTAAATCCTCTTCTGCAATTCTAAAACCATCTCTAACTTTTACAAGAATTTTTAATCTATCTAAAACCTTTTTCTCTTCAGGAGTTTTAGGATTTTTATACTTGTCAGGTATAACCAATAAACATTTACCTTCGTACTGTCCCCTTCCAACTCTACCCCTTAACTGATGTATTTGTGATAAACCAAATCTATAAGCATCTTCTATAACCATAACAGTTGCATTAGGCACATCAACACCTACTTCTATTACTGTAGTTGAAACTAAGATATGGTATATACCCCTTCTGAAAGCTTCCATTATCTTGTCTTTTTCTTCTTGGGACATTTTACCGTGTAAAAGGGCTACATTTTTATCTGGAAAGGCTTCCTTCCATTTTTTATAACCTTCCTCTGCAGACTTTAGGTCTAGACTTTCAGATTTTTCTATTAAAGGATACACAATATAAGCCTGTCTTCCCTTCTCTAACTCCTCTCTGACTATACTTTCTACTTTTTTTCTTTCATCGGAAAAAAATATTAATGTTTCAACAGGTTTTCTACCTTTAGGCATCTGTTTTATAATGGACACATCTAAATCTCCAAAATTTGCAATCTGAAGTGTTCTAGGTATAGGTGTTGCAGTCATAATTAAAGTGTGAGGTATTTTATGGGATTTTTCTATTAAAGCTTTTCTCTGTATAACTCCAAATCTGTGTTGTTCGTCAACAATAACCAAAGATAGATTTTTAAATCTCACTTCGTCCTGTATTAACGCGTGTGTTCCTATAACAATTTTTGCTTCTCCATTTTCCATCATTGAGTAAATCTTTTTCTTGTCCTTTTTAGACATACTACCTGTTAAAAGATAACTATCTATTCCAAACTTTGATGTTATTTTTTGAAAATTCATAAAATGTTGATTGGCTAAAATCTCCGTAGGTGCCATAACTGCAACCTGTTTACCGTCAAGTGCAACGGCTAAAGCAGAAATGATTGCGACTACAGTCTTACCACTACCAACATCACCTTGTATAAGTCTATTCATAGGTTTAGTTTGGGATAAATCGTTAAAAATTTCTTTTAATGCTTTCTTTTGGTCTTCTGTAAGTTTAAAAGATAGATGTTTCTCCACCTCTTCAATAAAATTTTCTTTAATATTTATCTTCTCTGCAGGTTCTTGTTTTATAAGATTTTTCCTATAACCTTGTGCAAGTTCTAATATAAATAATTCATCAAATATTAATCTTTCCTGATAGATTGTTTCAAACATATTAAGCTCATCTATATCTAAACTCTCGTCAGGAAAGTGTAGATTTTTTATAGCCAACTTTATAGATGGATAGTTATATTTAGATAAAATCTCTGTAGGTATGTAATCTGGGTAATACTTTAAATAACCTTTTAAAATTTTGTATATTGCCCTTCTCAAATGGTTTATAGTTTGTGAAGAAAGTTTTACCGAAGTATCTCCACGGAGGGAATATACAGGGACAATTCTATCTAAAACTATACTGTCTAAATCTTTATATATTTCAGGCTGTATTATAGATAAATCTTTTCCATATTTATTAATCTTTCCATAAATGTAAACCTCTTTTCCTTTCCTAAAAAATGTGTATAAGAAAGGCTTATTATGGACGAAAAAGGCTTTTAATTTTAGATTACCTTGTTTGAGGATAACTACCGTTTTTAACTTACCTTTATTAATCTCCTTTATACCTTCAACTTTTACTTTAAATAGCCCCTGTTCTCCATCTTTAACTTTCGCTAACTTTTTTAATCTCTTATCTTCGTATCTTTTAGGCGGGAAGAAGAAAACATCTTCAACATCAATTATGTTAACTCTCTTTAACGCCCTTTTTTCTATAGGTTTTAAAATTTTCAAATCTTTAACTAAAAAGCTTTTAAAGGCTTTTCTATCTAAGACCTTACCTGAATTTTGATTATCTTTTTTTTCGTTAGAATAATTTTTCTTCTTTTCTACTTCATTTATAACTTTTAATAGATAATCTAAGAAAGCCCTTTTTTTATTAACATTTAAACTATCTAAGCTTTTTATATCATCTATAATTCCTTTTGGAATAAAATCCTTTAACAACTCAACTAAAACAATTGATAACCCTTTCGTCCTTTCTAACAGATTATTATCGTATTTTAAAACTTTCTGAACTATTTCTTTTGCTTTTTCTATACTTTCCAATTTATCTAATCCTAACTTAATAGATAATTGCTTTAAATTTTATATTAAAAAGGTTTTAGCTGTAATCAAATTTAAATCCTATGGCTAATAAAGATAATTTCCTTTAAAATTTGGTTTAAAAATTTTTATATGAGGTTAATTTTATGAAGATAACAGTTATAGGGGCAGGTTATGTTGGTCTTGTAACCGCTGCCTGTTTATCTGAAGTTGGTCATGAGGTAATGTGTGTTGAAAAATTACCTTCAAAACTAGAAATACTCTGTCGTGGAATGTCTCCAATATATGAACCGGGCTTAAATGAGCTTTTACAAAAAAATATGAATGAGAACAGACTATTTTTTACAGACAAGATAGAAGAAGGAATAAAGTTTTCAGATGTTATATTTCTGTGTGTAGGAACACCACAGGGAGAAGATGGGAAGGCTGATTTATCACAGGTTGAAGAGGCAGTTAGACAGATAGCAGAGAATATGGATGGTTATAAATTGATTGTTGAAAAGTCAACTGTTCCTGTAAATACACATAAAAAAATAGAAAAAACGGTGAAGAGATATTTAAAGGACAAAAATATAGAGTTTGATGTTGCATCAAATCCAGAGTTTTTAAGGGAAGGTTCGGCTGTTTACGACTTTATGAACCCAGACAGAATTGTGGTTGGTGTTAACTCTGAAAGGGCAAAAAAGATAATGGAAGAGATTTACAAACCTTTTACAGATAAAGGATTTCCTTTAGTGATAACAAGCACAACAACGGCAGAGCTTATTAAGTATGCTTCAAACTCATTCTTAGCAATGAAAATATCCTACATAAATATGATTGCAGATTTATGTGAAAAGGTAGGAGCAGATATTAAGGAAGTTGCTAAAGGAATGGGATACGACAAAAGAATTGGAAGTCAGTTTTTAAATGCAGGCATTGGATACGGGGGAAGTTGTTTTTCTCCAGATGAGATGGTTTTTGTAAAAACAGATAATGGAATAGAGACGTTAACTTTTGAAGAGTTATTCAAAAAAGGTGAAAAGGAGAGTATAAAAGGTTTAAAAATTCTATCTGCGGAAGAAGATGAAGGTTTAAAGACTGTTAATCTAGATTTTCTAACTGTTAGAGAGTATGAAGATTATATGTTAGAGATTAATCTGTCTATGGGAAGAAAGATAAAAATAACAAAAGACCATCCTGTTTTAGTTTTAAAAGACAATGAGATAAAAACTGTGTTAGCAGAGGAGTTAAAAGTTGGAGATGAGCTTGTATTTCCTTTACTAAAGAATGATTT
>CAZEUK010000007.1:0-12329 GCA_964514535.1 uncultured Aquificales bacterium | reverse complement strand
TTTTACTCTTTTCCTAAGTTATCCAACTTAATTTTAGGTAATTCAAAAATATTTTCTGCAGATATATAACAGTATTTATTACTTCCAAGTCTTCCGACTAAGTTTATTTTATGTGTGTCTATATATCCACTTTCATTGATTAACTCATCTTTAACTTTAAAGTTTAGTATCTCTCCTAAAACCAATCCCATTTTACCTATCTGTATTATCTGAAATTTTCTACATTCTATATTTATAGGGCTTTCCAATACTCTAGGAGCTTTGACAACTGTTGATTTTGCAGGAGTTAAACCTGCTTTTTCAAACTCATCAACTTCCTCATCAAAGGGTAATGCTGTTATATTCATCTTTTCAACCAATTCTTTTGTAACGATATTAATAACAAACTCTCCCGTTTCTTCTATATTCTTTAAAGTATCCTTCTTTGTATATTTGTCCTTCTTACCTATTGATAAAACTATAAGCGGTGGATAACTAGAAACACCTGTAAAATAGCTGAATGGGGCTAAATTGTAAACTCCATTTCTGCTTACAGTTGAAACCCAAGCTATAGGTCTGGGAACAATACTACTTATCATTAGTTTATAAATCTGTTTAGGCTCTAAATCTCTTAAAAGTATGTCCATAATCTAACCTCTCTGACTTTTTAAACTTCTTGGATACAGTATTTTAGATGCGTATATAGATATTTCATAGAATATAACCAATGGTAAAGCTAAAAAGACCTGACTTATAATATCAGGTGGTGTAATTATTGCCGCAAATGTAAAAGCTCCTACTATAAAGAAAGGTCTAAATTTTGTTAATCCTTCAGGTGATACTAATCCAAGTCTAGACAGTAATGCTAAAATTACAGGTAATTCAAATGCTAAACCGAAAGCTAGTAAAAGTCTTATAACAAATGAGATATAAGAGCTTACAGAAATCATAGCTTCAACCTGAAGATATTCATAACCGTATGTAATTAAAAATCTTATGGCAAGAGGTAGAACCCCAAAGAATGAGAATAAAACACCTAAACTGAAAAAGAAAGTTGTAAAGAATACAAAAGGTATAACTAGCTTTTTCTCCTCTTCATAAAGGGCTGGCTCTATAAATTTCCATATTTGATAAAAAACGAATGGAGAAGCTAAAACGAAACCAACTAAGAGAGAGATTTTTAAAGCTGTGAAAAAACTCTCTGTTGGAGTTAAAGCTACAAGTTTCATTTGTGGAAATACTTTTTTTAACGGCTCTTGAAATATGGTAAAGAATATTTCAACTTTTATAAAAACAGCTACAGCACCTACAAAAAGGGCTATTAATGAGTATATTAATCTTTTTCTAAGCTCTTCCAGATGTTCTGTAAGTGGGGCTTGGTACTCATCAGGATTGTTTGTTTTTTGGGGCATTTTCCCTATCCTCTAATTCGTTATTCTTTTTCTTAAAACTTATCTTTTCCCTCTTTGGCTCGTATTCATCTAAATTAATATTTTGATATTCTTTCATCCCTTTCTCTATACCTGACATATCATTATCTTTTTTTTCATTCTCTTCTATCTTATTCATATAAGAGTAATGATTATAACTGTTAGGTATATTTTTTACTCCATCATCTAAAACAGATGATTTAACCTCATTTATTGTTCCCATAACTTCTCGGTAAACTCTTGCCACGTTTCTAGCGAACTCAGGAAGTCTTTTTGGTCCTAGAACTATAAGAGCAATTATAAATATAACTATTAATTCCCCAAATCCTATTCCAAACATAGAAATCTCCCGTTTAGGTAAATCCTAAGAATATTTTAATATTTTATTATTAAAAAATATACTTAAGGTTTTCGTTATAAACATATTTACATTTTCCCATTTGTAAATATATCTGATTTAATTAAAGGTAAAAAATCCTTTTTTTCATTTTCTATGGAGACATTTAGTAAAATTTTAAAAGCAATTTTTGGATTTACACATAAATTAAAACTGTTTGATATATCTTTAAGCTGTCTGTAAAGATAGTAAACTCCACATCTATTCTCTAATCTACAGTTAAGAAAATCCTGTTTTGAGAAGAATAAAGTTGTTTTTACAAAATATTCAATGGCATCTTTGTTATCTACTTTATTTTTACAATTTTTAACTTTATTCCAAATATTAGAAAAAAATGTGGCAGGAAATTCATCATAAAAATTTCTATAGGATACTATTAAATTTAACAACGATAAATTGGGACATTTTGTTTTTAAGCAATTTTCATACTTATTAAAAATAATTTTCCTAAATTTTATATTTCCGTATATTTTATAAAAAGCAAAATGAACTAATTCATGCATCAATGTATGGTCAAAATTTGGTTTTTTACATATTTTTCTTTTATATACGCCTAAAACTATTTTTTCCTCACACATTTCCAAAGGATTGTAATTTATAATAATAACGCCTTTTCTAAATATACCTTCAGGTTCTAACGGCGAAGTTGAGACATTTATTATAACTTTAGGACAGTATGAATAACCATCGTCAGGTAAGATAGGAAATTTTTTATCTTCATTTTGCTTGGCAGATTTTAATATATCGTCTTCTAAAGATTTTATTTTTCTCCTGTAATAATAATAACATTTAAATGTAATATCTGTAATATAATCAATTTTTTTCTGATTTAGATGTTCTACATTATAAATGTATGACTTAATATAGCTTGTATTATCTTTAGCAAAAGCTGTTAAACTAATTAGAAAAAATATAAAAATAAATAAAACTTTCTTTAACATATCATTTTCTACCTCAAGATAATTTTGTAAACTTAGTTTCAATTATAGATTTATTTTTAAAAAAGCTATTTTAAGTGAAAAAAATAGGAATTTTAAAGGGGTGAACACTAGATGAATAAAGTTGCAGTTATAGGTGGTGGTTTGGCAGGCGTAGAAGCTAGCTATAGATTAGCTAATGAGGGAATAAAGGTTGATTTATACGAAATGAGACCTAAAAAATTAACACCTGCCCATAGAACAGGGAATTTTGCTGAGTTAGTATGTAGCAATTCTTTAGGTGGTAAAGAGATAACTACAGGTGCAGGACTGTTAAAAAAAGAGATGGAAATGTTAAATTCTTTAATAGTGAATGTTGGGAAAAAACATTCTGTACCGGCAGGTGGGGCTTTAGCAGTTGATAGGGAAAAGTTTTCAAAAGAGATAACTGAGATAATAGAAAACCATCCAAATATAAATGTTATAAGGGAAGAGATAACAGAAATTCCTAAAGATTACGACTTTATTATAATTGCTACTGGACCTTTAACATCAGAAAGTTTAGCTAAAGAAATACAAAAACTTACAGGTGAAGAGTATCTGTATTTTTACGACGCTATAGCTCCAACGGTAGATGCGGAAACTGTGGATTTTTCTAAAGGCTTTTGGGGAGATAGGTACAATAAAGGTGAAGGGGATTATTTTAACTGTGTATTAACAGAGGAAGAGTATGAGAAGTTTTATGAAGAGCTTTTAAAAGGGGAACAAGTTCCTTTAAAAGATTTTGAAAGGGCGGTTTTTTTTGAAGGTTGTTTACCTATAGAGGAGATAGCTAGAAGGGGAAAACAGACTTTATTATTTGGACCTATGAAACCTGTAGGTTTAGTTGACCCTAGAACAAACAAACAACCCTTTGCAGTAGTCCAGCTGAGAAAGGAGAACAAGGAAGGGACGCTTTTATCACTTGTTGGATTTCAAACTAAATTGAAATATCCTGAACAGAAAAGAATTTTTAGATTAATTCCATGTCTAAGAGACGCCACATTCGTAAGATTAGGCTCTATTCATAGAAATACTTTTATACAATCCCACAGGGTATTAAATCCTACTTTACAGATGAAAAAGTATCCTAACATTCTGTTTGCAGGACAGATAACAGGAGTTGAAGGTTATGTGGCTTCCGCTTCAACAGGATTAGTTGCAGGTTTAAATGTGGCAAGAATGATAAAAGGAAAAGAGCCTTTAATCTTCCCAGAAACAACTATGATTGGTGGTTTAATAAAGTATATAACTGAACCTAAAAAAGAGCTCCAACCTATGAACCCTAACTTTGCACTACTTCCAGATATTAAGATAAAAGGTAGGAAAATAAAAAATAAGCTTGAGAGAAAGAAACAAAAAGCTTTAAGAGCTTTAGCAGAGTTGGAAAAGTTTATGAAAGAAAATAATTTAAAATCCTAAAATAACTTTTATTTTTCCGTCTTCCACTTTAACATCCTTTACGAGATATTTTTGATATATTTTGTCAAACTGATATATAGGAGTTTGTTTAAAGAACATATTTATTAAACTGTTTAAGGCAGTATCTACTATAGGTGGTGGAGTAAAATCTTGATTGAAAAACTTCAGCTTTTTTATCTCTGGATTTTGTAGATAAAATGCCTTTTTATCTCTGTCAAAGTATATATTACCTGCAATATCAACTCTACCATCAACATCTATTAAACTATCAAAAACAACATCAGTTCCTAACTCAAGCTTATTATTTTTGTCTATCTTTAAAACATTTGGATTTTTTAAAACCAATTTACCTATTTTTACGTCCTTTTCTATAGGAAATCTATCCTTTAAAAACTGTGTAAATTTATCAGGTGAAAGTTCTATAACTATATTAGGTAAACCAGTTTCAGATTGTTGCACACCTACACAGCTTGATAGATATACAGCAAACATTAAAGGAATAACAAAGATAAATTTTTTCATTTTTTTTAGCATTTTTTCCTCCATATTTTTTTAATTTTTCATTGGATATTATAAACAATTGAAAGATTAGAGAGATACTTTTCTATACACTGCCCCATCAGGCTTTAATATACTTTCTATAATATTAACCTCTAATTCCTTCTGTATTCCAAATTCAAAATCTTTAAACCTTCTCATTAATTGGATAAATTTATTTTTCCTATACTTTTTTATCCTCATTAAAGTTATGTGTGGGATAAATTTTTTATCAGATTTCGGATAACCTAACAGAGATAGTTTTTCTTCTATAAGATTATTACACTCAGTTAAAAAATTTTCTTTATCAATAACATCTATGAATAAAACCTTTGGATTGTATATGTTTGGAAAGGAGTTTAAACCCTTTAATTGTATTTCTGTATTGATTTCTCTATCCAATTCATTTTTTAGGATTGTATGGATATTTTTTAACTCCTCTTCATCAACATCACCTATAAATTTATATGTAATATGAAAGTTAGATAAAGGTGTCCATCTACCTATAATATATCTATCAAATGATTTTTTTACATCATCATACTTTTCTTCTAATCCTACAATCTTTATAAAACTACCTATAAAAATTCTTCTCTTCAAAGTTTTCTATACTCCCTTTCAATTATATTTTCTATTCTACTTCTTCTAATAATACCTAATAAAGTCTGTTTGTATATAACGGGTAGTTCGTCTAAGTTATACTTCATCATTAGTCTGAAGGCTTTTGTTAATCTGTCAAATGGTTCAACGTAAAACTCTACAGGCTTAGCAATATCCTTTACCTTTATAAACTCCCACTCTGTAAAT
Source organism: uncultured Aquificales bacterium (assembly GCA_964514535.1). Classification (GTDB taxonomy): domain Bacteria; phylum Aquificota; class Aquificia; order Aquificales; family Hydrogenothermaceae; genus QNZC01. The sequence continues at coordinate 6,801 of CAZEUK010000007.1, read as the reverse complement.
GGTATCTGCCTTATATCCCTTATATCTATGTAGTAAAATCGTCCATCTTCACCTATAAGTGGATAGGTTGATGTTTTATAGATAGGATAGTACTCATTCATATAATCAAGTATTGTATATTCAGGTAGAAGAGGTTTAACTATCTCAGTAATATTCTCAACTCTATATCTGGAAAGAATAACGTTTAACTTTGTGGTCTCATAACTTTCTCTAGACGCCTGATATAAAAATATTCCTAACAAAACATACCATATAAAAGAAACAAGATTACCTTTAAATAGATTAACTATACCTATCAGAACAAGTAATCCTGCAAAAATTTTTCCCGTTAAACTGCTAACTTTAGTTGCAAATAAAATATCTTTCTTAGCCCACAGAATAGCCCTTAAAACTCTTCCTCCATCTAACGGAAAGGCAGGTATTAAATTAAACATACCTAACATAATGTTTACAAACATTAGATAGTTTAAAAAACCGTTAAGTAAATCGTCCTGTGGATAAAACATAGCTAAGAAGAAAAAAACAATACCTAGAAAGAAGCTCATAATAGGTCCTGCTATTGCAACTGTAAACTCTGCCTTTGGAGATGGGGCTTCATCCTCCATCATTGCAACTCCACCAAATATAAAGAGGACAATCTCTCTGACAGGTATTTTAAATTTTATAGCTACTAAAGAGTGTGCTAACTCGTGAAGTAATACTGATATAAATAAAAATATTGAAGAAACAACTCCCCAAAATAGATAGATTAAAACATTATGATTGGGATAGTTATACTTATAATAACCAAATCCTAAAGTTATAGTTAAAAGAATGAAAACTATAAACCAGCTTGGGTCTAAACGGATGGGAATACCGAATATATTAAAAAGTTTTATAGGCTTAGAAAGTAATATCATTCACAACCCCTAATTTAAATTTTTATAAACTTTAATTTCTTATTTATTTTTGTCCTTGTTTTCTTTAAAAATGTTGTAGAAAAATCAAAAACTATATGTATTGTATCTGCCACAATAACACCTAACACAAAATCAGTTATATTTTTTTTCAAAAACTTTTCCAATTCGTAATCTGCTACACCTTCCATAACAAATTTTAGTAAATTTGTTTGAAAAACCTCATCAATAATAATTAAAGTTAGATAGGTTATTAATAATAAAGGAACAATCACATATATTAATCTAAGAATTGAGCTTATTATAGGAAAGTGAGAAATAAAATTCCTGTGTGGGATAAAGCTTTGGTAGGGTTTCCAGATAAATCTTAGTCTTCCCCATCTTTGAGTTGCCTTTGATTGTGGTAAATCTAAATCAGGTGATAAATAGTAAGTAGAGAACAGATAACCAGCTATAAAAGGTATAAAACTGTAAGGTTGAATAACAGTTAAGGCAACAGGAAGGGCAACAATATTTATAAGCTCGTGTGTATCTCCTGACGGCATAATTACTCTGTGGCTTGCATTATGAAAAATTCAGCTCTTCTATTTGTAAATCTATCTATTGATGTTTTATTATCAACTAGATAGTCTGTTTTTCCTCTTCCCTCTATATAAATTCTACTTGGATTTATTCCGTGATTTACTAAATAATTTTTAATCGCTAAAGCCCTTTTATAAGCTAGCTTATCGTTATACCTTTTAGAACCTATATCATCTGTATAACCTATAATTTTAACCTTTAGCTCAGGATGTGCTTTTAAATATCTTATTACAACATTCATATACGGAAGATAACTTCTTTTTATTGTTGCCTTGTTTAAATCAAAATGTATCCTTGCAGTTAGTTTTAATGGTTTAATCTTTCTATTATTATTTTTTTGCTTAATTGGGCTGTTTTCAGTTTTATATCTTCTTTTCTTTTTTAATAATTTTCTCTTTATACTCTCAATCCTTCTTCTGTCGTATGCCTTCGTATCAGGAATGTTGGGGTTTGTTCCTATATCTGCCTCAACAAAACAAGGTAAACCATCTCCATCTTTATCTCCGTATATTTTTTCCCTAGCTAATGCTATATATTCCCTAGCTTTAGTAAAGTAATTAATTCTTTGATTATTACTAATGTTTACCCTTTTATAAACTCCAAAGCCCCTGTCATAAACTTTTATTCCTTTTAAAGCTTCTAGATAAACCTCTGCGTAAGCTATCTCTTTAGGTGCACAAATCTTCCCGTGTAATTTTTTCAAATCGTTAAGCTCATTCTGTAGTTTAGTAATCTCTCTGTAGTTTGATATTACATAACCTAAAGACATATTATCGTAAGGTGATGAGCAGGAGTAAATAAAAGCGGTTATTGATGTTAAAAGTAAAGATGTTATCCTTTTTTTCATTAATAAAATCCTCCACTAATTAATCCTTATGCCTTTTGATAATATCCTTATCGTATCTCTTCATAATTGCCTTTAAAGACCAGCTGATAGAGTTTTCAGCTGCCGCCTGACCTGCCTCAAGATTTAACAGAGAAGCCTCTTCCTTTGCCAATTTGTAGTAGGCTTCAGCTTTATAGTATTCGTAGGGTGTTATCTGTGGACAGCCTGCTTCAAAGGCTTCCTTTATAGACTGTTGAGCTTGGTCTAAAAGCTCTGTAGTTGTTGCATAACTTTCAGCAAAGCTGTTATAAAAAGATGTAAAAAAAACTGTCATAAAAACTAATAAAGTCCTTTTATTCATATCTCCTAACCTTCAAATTTACCTTTTTTTCTATTTCGTATAATCTATTTTACAATTTAGGATTAATTTTTTCCGATTTCTAATAAAAAGAATACTTATCTTTTAGGAATTTTTACATAAACTATATACTCATTATCTCCAGATTGATTAAAAATCTCCCAGTTATACTTGTTAGCTAAGAACTTCGCTATCTCTAAACCTACGCCGCTACCTTTTTCTTGAAAGGATATATCATTTAAAACTTTTATCGTGTAAATATTTTTTTCTATACTATCAGTTATAAATATTCTCTTTTCAGAGTATTTAAAAGCATTTTCTAATATAACGAAAAATATGTTTTTTACATCTGTTTTATCTGCTTTCACTTTAAAATTTGATAACTTTATAAATATACTTTTTTCAGGATATATACTTTCCAACTCTTTTATTATTTCTTCTAAAACTGTTTTTAAATCTATTTCTTCCCTTTTATCCCTAAACTCTCTTAAGGATTTTAAAGCCTGTATAAGTATCTCAAAATCTTTTTCCATTAAGAGATAGGCCTTTTCTAATCTCATAAGAGCCTTTTCATTAAAATTTATTTTTAAAATCTCAATATTTACCCTCTGTATTCCTAAAAAGTTCTTTATCTTATGTGTTAAGGCTAGAATAAAAACTTCCAGAATTCCCTTTAACTCCTTCTCCTTGTCTATAGTTATCTGAACGAGATGATTTGCTATTATAAGAATGACAAAAAGTATAAATATCTCCCATAGAGATATGGATATTATGAAATGTATTAATTCTGTGTAAAGCTTACTTTTATCAACAACTATATACTTACCGTCAACTTTGCCTACAACATCATTTTTATCAGTATTCTGATTAACATCTACAACTTTAAGGTATGGTATAAGTTTAGATTGGTCTTCATACATATATATTCTTTTGAATATCTCAATATCTTTGGAAAGATTTTTATCTATATAACTTTTTATATAAAAAAAAGAAACAGTGTTTATTATAAAGAAGCCTAAGATTAAAGCTACAGTGAAATATAAGAGTATTTTTGTTTTTGAACTGAAATTTATACTCACTCTAGTTTATAACCTCTACCTTTATAAGTCTTTATACTATCCTTAGGTAAAATTTTCCTTAACTCCTTTATATAAGCTCTAACTATTTCATCTCCAACAACTTTGTCCTTCCAGATAGTATCTAAAATCTCATTCGTTTCAACAACAGAACCTCTATTTCTTAAAAGCAGAACCAATAAATCCCAAGCCCTTTTAGTTAATTTAATCTCCTTACCGTTTTTGTAAACTAATCTCTTATCCAAATCTATAGTTGTATCACCAATATTTACAATTGGATTTATATGTCTTCTATTAGCTAGAGCTTTCAATCTTAAAAGCAACTCTTTCGGATTGAAAGGTTTCGTTAAGTAGTCATCTGCTCCAAGATTAAAGCAAACTTCTTTATCCTTTATATCAGACTTTGCGGTTAGAATAATAACAGGAGTTTTTACTCCCCTGTTCCTTAAATCCTTTAAAATATCTTCCCCTTTGTTAAACCTTAGCATTAAATCAAGGATTATAACATCGTATATCTCAAAATTATTTATATTCTTAACAAGCCTATCATCCTGTATCCATTCTGTTTCTATTCCTGATAACTCTAAAAAATCTTTTATACTTTCCCCTAAAACCGGGTCATCTTCTATAAATAAAACCCTCATTTTTTTACCTTTTGTATAATTTTTATTACTATTAATATTACAGGAGATTTATATTGAAAATTGTAGCTGTTTTACTGGCCGCAGGTAAAGGTTCAAGATTTAAAGGAAAAAAACAGTTTTACAAAATAAATAATGAATCTATTTTCCAATACTCATTAAACACGGTTAACAAGATAGACAGTATAAATGAAATAGTATTGGTATTACCTGAAGAAGATATTGATAGGATAAAAGTATTTTCCTTTAAACCTGTTAAAAAGGTTATAGGTGGAAAAGAGAGGCAACATTCGGTTTACAACGCCTTAACCAGTTTAAAAGATGCGGATATTGTTGTAATCCACGATACAGCTAGACCTTTGGCTACAGAGAAGATGTTTTTAGACGGTATAAAAAACGTTTTAAATGGATTTGATGGAAGTATTACAGCCATTAAATCTAGAGATACAATTAAAAGATATAAAGGTAAAACTGTTGTTGAAACATTAAACAGAGAAGAACTTTTAATCGTTCAAACGCCACAAACATTTGTTTTTGATAAGTTATTAGAAGCCCATAAGAAAGCTATTAAAGATGGAATAATAGGAACAGATGATAGCTATCTTATGGAAAGATTAGGATATAAGATTACATACAACGAAGGTTCTCCATTAAATATAAAGATAACAACGAAGGAAGATATAAAGATAGTTAACTGTTTACTTGGAAAGAAAAATATTAGATTTTAATTAATGTTTTAAAAATTAACAGGAGTTTTAGCTTGTCTAAAAAGAATTTTATTTTTAATACCCTTTCTTTTTCTTTAGCAACACTTTTTAGTCGTATATTAGGATATTTAAGAGATGCCACTATAGCATTTTTCTTTGGTGCAAATCCTTTAACAGACGCATTTTTTATAGCTTGGAAATTACCAAATACATTTAGACAGCTCTTAGGTGAAGGTAGCTTTAACGCAGTTTTTATACCTATATACACGGAAGAACTAAAAAAAATCCTAAATCTGCAAAAGATTATATAAATTCAACTTTTACTTATTACATTCTTTTTATTTTAGTTTTAACTGGATTTTTAATCATATTTGCAGATGATTTAGTTAAGATATTAGCACCCGGTTTTGTGAATAAGAATATTTACGAAGAAACTGTAAATCTTATAAGATATGTCCTTCCATATTTAATACTTGTAAGTATAGTCTCATTTTTTATGGCTCTACTAAATACGAAGGACAGATTTTTCCTTCCTGCCTTAACTCCTGCTTTTTTAAATCTATCTTTTATCATATCAGCTTTTATGTTTGCCAACAGTTTAGGTATCTATGCGTTAGTTTTAGGTGCTCTGCTAGGTGGTGCTATACAGGTGTTAGTTTTAATACCACTGTTTTACCGAGAAGGTTTTAGAGTGTATCCTACCTTAAAAATACATCCAGCTCTAAAGAAAACTTTAAAAAAATTATTACCTGCCTTTGCTTCATTTGGCGTTAACCAGTTCAGCTTTATAATAGACACTATTATTGCCTCCTTTCTTATCGGTGGTGCTATTTCATATCTATACTATGCAAACAGAATTTTTCAACTTCCTATAGGTGTTTTCGCAATAGGTTTAGGAAATGCCCTTCTAGTATCCCTTTCAAAACATTACTCAAATAAAGATTTGAAATCATTCAGTAAAGATTTAAATGAGGGAATACTTTTATCTATCTTTATATCCTTACCTGCAACTGTAGGTATGATTGTGTTAGGGATAGAAATAATAGATTTACTTTTAGTTAGAGGTAAGTTTACAGAGGAAAATGCTATATTTACTTACTGGGCTTTAATAGGATATTCGTTAGGTTTGTTAGGTTATACACTTTCTAGACCCTTTAAAAGTGCATTCTTCTCAATAGGAGATACGAAAACTCCCCTTTACGCTACTATATTTGGAATTATCATAGGAATAATTTCAGCTATTATATTTGGTTTTTGGTTTAAATGGGGCGTTTTCGGTTTAGCCTTTGCATCTTCATTGGCAGGTTATTCAACTACCGTATATCTATACTATAAGTCTTCCTTTGAGATTGATATTAAAAGAATTTTTAATAGTTTTATAAAGGTATTATTTTCATCTTTAGTTATGGGGTTCTCAGTTTATCTAATAAAGGAAATAATTCCTTCCAATTTTATAAAAGTATTTTTAGGTATATTTATCGGAATTTTCGTTTATTTTGGTATAACAGCTTTATTGAAGGAGGAAAGTTTAAAAATATTTATAAAATTAATAAAGAAAAAGAGAGGGTAAATTTGATATTTAATGTAAGTTTGGAAGTTGTCAAAGCACTTATTTAAGCGGACATAATTTTATAGCTTTTTGAATTTTACCAACTATTTAACGCCAATTCGAGAAATAAACCACTTTCATTGATAATCAGATGTAGCTTAAATCC
>CAZEUK010000006.1:0-12371 GCA_964514535.1 uncultured Aquificales bacterium | reverse complement strand
GGAGTTTAAAATGGAAACTGATGTATCTGTATTTATGGCTTTCTTAGGTGGCGTTTTGGCTTTCCTATCACCTTGTGTATTACCGATAATACCCGGTTATATAGCTTATATATCTGGTTTATCAGTTAGTTCAGTTGAAGGGGAAAATAGAAAAAAGATTAATTTTAATATTCTATTCTCCGCATTAGCTTTTGTATTAGGTTTTTCAATAGTCTTTACACTACTAGGTGCAGGTTCAACATTTATAGGACAACTTTTGTTTAAGTATAAAGTTTTAATATCCCAAATTGCAGGAATATTGGTAATTTTACTAGGTATTCATTTCACAAATATTTTTCAACATAAAAGAATAAAAGAGATTTTAGGAATAATAACATTAGTTTTAATAGCTATCTATATTTACGGTTATGTAAAATCTGGTAGCATACTAAATGACTATTGGGTATTTTTAGGTCTAGCTGTAGCGTTAAATCTGTTTTATTACAGCAAGATTTATATGTTGCTATATCAACAAAAAACTACAGAAATAAAAAATAAACCTTCTGGAATTATAGGGGCATTTATTATAGGAGTTGCCTTTGCTTTTGGATGGTCTCCATGTATTGGACCAATTTTAGGTGCTATACTTCTGTATGCGTCTCAACAGGAAACAGTTTATCAAGGAATGCTTTTACTCTTTTCATTCTCTATGGGACTTGGAATACCTTTCATAATTACCGCTTTAACAATTGATTTATTTGTAAACTTTACAAGAAAATTCTCAAGATACTTCTTTTACGTTGAACTGGCAGGGGGAATTCTTTTAATACTGATAGGTATCCTTTTAATAACAGGTAATATGAGTAGAATATCTTCTTTCCTTTCTTTCTAAGATTTTTCTTTTAATATTAATTCAATAACTTTAAGTTTGAACAGATTATTTTACGATTAACTTAAGTAATAACAAAACTGATTAAAAATGCCAATTCAAAATATAAGCCGTTAATTAGGATGATATTAAAATCAAATCTTAGCCTACTTTCGTATTAGAGCTAATCTATTTTATTAATTTAAATCGCTAATTTGAGAACTATCAAATTTACACTAAATAAACATTATCTTTATCAAAATCTAATAATTGTTGTTTAAGATTAGCTAATAATTTATAATTCATAAGAAATCTACTGTTTGCGTCAAGGAGGAAGCTTTTATGACCAAATACTTAAGACCTAATGTATCAATTATAGGAGCTGGTAATGTAGGGGAACATGTGGCTAACATTTTAGCTATAAAAGAACTGGCTAACGTTAAGTTGTTTGATATACCTAGAAAGACAGAAGATAAAGTTTTTGAGTTTGTGAAAGGAAAGGCTTTAGATATAAAACAAATGGCAACTTCTTTAGGTTCAGATGTTGAAGTTGAAGGATATGTGGTTTCACCTGACGGAGAAGGTTATGAACCATTGGAAAACTCAGATATAGTTGTTATAACCGCAGGTTTTCCTAGAAGACCGGGAATGAGTAGAGATGATTTATTATCAAAAAATGTTGGAATAATAAAGATTTTAGCTGAGAGGATAAAACAGTTTGCACCTAACTCTATAGTTATAGTGGTTTCTAATCCTGTAGATGTTTTAACATACGCAACCTTTAAACTTACAGGTTTCCCTAAAAATAGAGTAATTGGTATGGCTGGTGTTTTAGATACTGCTAGATTTAAAAGTTTTATAAGTATGGAAACTGGAGTATCTGTAAAAAATATAAATGCATACGTTTTAGGTGGCCATGGGGATGATATGGTTCCTGTGTTATCTGCATCAAACATTGCAGGAATACCTTTAAATAAAATGATTTCAGAAGAAAGGCTTAAAGAGATAGTTGAAAGAACTAAATTTGGTGGAGGAGAAATTGTTAACTATATGGGAACTTCGGCATATCACGCACCCGGTTCATCAACTGCCTATATGATAGAGGCTATTTTAAAAGATAAAAAAGAAATAATGCCATGTTCAGTTTATCTTGACGGTGAGGCTGGAGATTACTATAAGGCTAAAGATGTATATGTTGGTGTACCTGTTAAATTAGGTAGAGAAGGAGTTGAAGAAGTTATTAAGTTAGAGTTAAATCAGGAAGAATGGGAGTTATGGGAAAAATCTGTTAAATCTGTTAAAAGTGGAATAGATAGAATTAAAGAATTGGGGCTAATCTAAAAGATTAAAAAGGAGTGAGGAGATGAGGGAAATATCAGCTAAAGATATAAAAGAGGCTGTTAAAAAATTGGTTATGGATACTGAATACAACCTACCTGAAGATTTTATAAAAGCTATAGAAGAAGCTAAAGAAAAGGAAGTGTCAGAGATTGGTAAAGAGATTTTAGGTCTAATTTTGGAAAATGCTAAGACTGCAAGTAATGAACAGGTGGCTTACTGTCAGGATACAGGCTATCCTGTTTTTTTCGTTGATATAGGACAGGATGTAAGAATAACAGATGGTTATATAACAGATGCTATAAATGAAGGTGTTAGGGAAGCAACAAAGGAAGGTTATTTAAGGGCTTCTCTCGCTTACGACCCAATTTACAGTAGAAAAAATACAGGTGATAACACTCCTGCACTTATCTATTACAACATAGTAGAAGGAGACAAAATAAAAATAAAATTTGCCGCTAAAGGTGGTGGTTCTGAAAATCAGAGTAAGCAGGCTATGTTAAAACCTGCAGATGGTCTAGAAGGAGTAAAAAAATTTGTTTTACAGGCTATAGCTAACGCCGGTCCTAACGCTTGTCCACCTTTCACAGTTGGAGTTGGTATAGGCGGTACATTTGATTACTCAACAGTTTTAGCTAAAAAGGCTTTATTTAGACACATAGGAGAAAGACATCCAGACCCTAGGATAGCAAAATTAGAAGAGGAGTTAATAGAAGAGGCTAATAAACTGGGAGTTGGTCCTTTAGGCTTTGGTGGTAAAATAACAGTTGTTGATGTAAAAATAGAAATAGCACCTTCCCATATAGCTTCCTTACCTGTTGCAGTTAATATCCAATGTCACGCTGCAAGACACAAAGAAATAGAATTATAAACCTTTTCTTATCTTTTACTATTCTTTTATTATAATATTCAAATCAATTAATGTTATTGGAGTAAAAAGTTGGAGAATAATCCTTTAAACAAAGTTGCTGAACAGTGTGACCCTTACTCATCATTTGGAGTTTTCTGTAATGCAAATGGATTTATTGAGGGCTTAATAATAATCTTAGGTGTTGTATTAATGGTGGCTGGTACTCTTTGGTTTGTAAAGAAAAATCAGGAAGCAAACAAGGAAAAGTATAAAGAGAAGTACGCAAAATATATAGAAAAGTAAACAGGTGTAAAAAGTTATGTTAGATGAGGAGTTATTAAAGAAATTAAAAATATCTAAACAGAGGGGAATAAATCTAGTTTTAAAGGTAAATCCCAAATATTTAAATTTTGTTTATATGGTTATAGATGGACACGGTAGAATAGGCTTACCTAGAACTAGAAACGGTAAAGAGGGAATTTTAGATGTTTTAGTTTCCCCTGATTTCGTAGAAGATTTATACCAAATTTTAGATGATATAAAGAAAAATTATGACCCTTCTTTAGAGATAGTTGAGGAGTTAGGGGATAACTGGCTCGTTGCAGTAGAAAGAATATAAAGAGGTTTTTTATAGATGGAAAGATTAGTAGAAAAAGCGGAAATATTACTTGAGGCTTTACCTTTTATAAGAAAGTTTAGAGGTAAAACATTCGTTATAAAGTATGGCGGAAATGCAATGGCAAAGGCTGATTTAAAAACGGCTTTTGCCCAAGATGTATTATTATTGAAATATATAGGTATTAACCCTGTTATTGTTCATGGAGGAGGTCCACAGATAGGAGAAGTTTTAAAGAGAATGGGATTGGAAAGTAAGTTTGTAGGTGGATTGAGAATTACAGATAAAGAAACGATGGACGTGGTGGAGATGGTTTTAGGTGGATTAGTAAACAAAAATATTGTTATGAATATAAATAAATACGCGTCGGAAGATGTTAGGGCAATAGGGTTAACAGGAAAGGACGGCGGATTAATAAAGGCTAGGAAGTTGGACGCTGAGGAATACTTTAGACAGATGGGAGATTTCAGACCTACAGAGTTATTAGATTTGGGACATGTTGGTGAAGTTGATACGGTAGATATAAGCATATTGAAACATTTTGAAGAGGATAACTATATACCTGTTATAGCACCGATAGGTTTTGATGATGAAGGTAATGCATACAATATAAATGCAGATTTTGTCGCATCTGCAATAGCGGGAGCTTTAAAGGCTGAAAAGGTAATATTTTTAACTGATATAGAAGGTTTAAAAGATAAAGAGGGTAATATAATATCCTCTACAAAAGTGGAAAAAATAAAGGATATGATAAATGATGGAACGATTACAGGAGGAATGATACCTAAGGTAAAGGCCTGTATAGAAGCCCTTGAAAATGGAGTAAACAAAGCCCATATATTAGATGGAAGAATACCCCATTGTGTTTTGTTAGAAATATTTACAACTGAAGGTGTGGGAACAGAAATATCTATCTAAAAAGTAGGTATAAATATACCTTACCACCTATAGCAGGTAGTACAAATTCCCTTACAACTGGTTCTTCCTTTATAACATAACCGTTTCCACTTTTTACAATTTTTATCTTTTTATCTGGAATAAAATATCTAACTTTTCCTTTATAAGTTTTAAATGCAATAACTTGTCCATCGTACCAAAAGTAATACTCAACTTCTTGAGTAAATCTGAAACTTCCCTTTTTCTTTTGAAAGATAAGTTTTAGGTAATAAATGTTTGGTTTAACTTTTTTCAAATCGTAGTCAACTAATTTATATCTTCCGTCAGCAAATCCACCTATTGGATTAAACTCTCCGTATGTTTTACTTAAAACTAAAATTTTTGAAGGTTCACTTGATAGAGATTTTTCTTCTTTAAAATACTGGTTTAAATCTTCTCCGAAAGAGTAGGCAAAAAAAATCAATATAACTAAAACTCTATTTAACAACCTTTTTACCATTTATAATAATCTCCGAGTTCTTAATAACACTTTCATTTTTTATTACAGAATTCTTTATCTTTGCCCCTTTGTCTATAGATATACCAATATTTACAGAACTACTACCATTTTTAAAACAACTTTTATTAACCCTTTTTCCATTTATTATCACTTTATTCTTAATTACGCTATTTTCTATGTTTTTATCTTTAATCTCTAGACCACATGAACCGTTATACTCTTTATAATCTTTGCTGTAGTCTTCCTTCTCATCATCTTCGTCATCATCATCTTCGTCATCTTTGAAAAACTCTTTATCATCAAAAAAGTTTTCATCATCATCGTCATCTTCTCTATCAACCACTATAACTTTTTTCCCAGACTTTAAAATAATACTGTCTGCCAAAGACAAATTAAGATTAAATAGTAATAAAGTAAGTATTAAAATTAAACTTAATTTAGACATAACAATCCACCTGATATAAAGGATATATATTAAATTTAAAAGCTTCTCATTCCATTTTCAATGAAATTAATCAACACAAATTCAGAAATTAAGTTAAATTAGCCTGTTTTAATTAACTAAAATGAAGGATTACAATTAAATTGATATAAAATTGTATCTATTTAAATCTATAAATTGACAATTCCGAAACATACCTTAATTTAACAAACTCTCCTCTGACAGTTTAAAGTTTATTGCCTCAAGGATATGTTTTAACTTTACATCTTTAGAGCCGTCTAAATCTGCTATTGTCCTAGATAGTTTTAAAATTCTGTGATAACTTCTAGCTGTAAGGTTATACTTTCTTGCATACATATTCAAACTGTTTTCCGCTTTACTGTCTAACTTTACAAATTTACTAATCATTGATGGTGTCATCTCACTGTTAAAGTTAATAGGTAAATCTTTAAATCTTTTCTTTTGTATCTCCACTGCCTTTATAACCCTTTCTCTTATCTTATCTGAACTTTCCCCTTCATCATATTTGGATAACTCTTCAGGTGGAACAGGATTAACCCAAACGTTTATATCTATTCTGTCTAAAAGTGGTCCTGATATTTTTCCCATATACCTCTTTATTTCTCTAGGTGTACAACGGCAGCTCTTTTTAGGGTCATTTCTGTATCCGCAGGGGCAGGGATTTGCTGCCGCTACAAGCTGAAACTTTGCAGGAAATTCATACATTCCTGAAGCCCTTGATATAACAACCTTCCTATCTTCTAAAGGTTGTCTTAAAACCTCTAAAACATTCCTTTTAAACTCTGGCAACTCATCCATAAAAAATACACCGTTATGTGCCAAACTGATTAAGCCGGGTTTAGGTACATTCCCACCACCTATTATTGATATATCTGACGCTGTATGATGTGCAGAAATAAAAGGTCTTTCCTTAACTATAAAATCTTTTAAAATGCCTGCAACACTGTGAATTTTTGTTGTTTCTATAGCTTCCTCAAAACTTAAAGGGGGTAAAATTGTAGGTAATGCTTTTGCCATCATTGATTTTCCTGAACCGGGAGAACCTATCATCAGAATGTTATGAAAACCTGAAGCTCCTATTTCTAAAGCTCTCTTTACTAAAGTTTGTCCTTTAATCTCTTTAAAATCTATTCCTGAACTGTGTTTTCCGTCAAATACACTTTTTAAGTCAACTTTAACACTATCTTTTTTTAACTCTCCGTTGAGAAAGTCTATTATTTCCTTTAAATTTTTAAATCCGTAAACATTTAAACCATCAACTAAACCGGCCTCTTTGCCGTTCTCTTCCGGTAGTATCAGATTTTTAATTCCCTCTTCCTTTAATTTTAAAGCTATAGGCAAAACTCCCTTTACTGCCCTTAAATCTCCATTTAAAGCTAATTCGCCTATAAACGCAAACTCATTAATCTTTTGTACATTAACAATTCCCATTGAAGATAGAATACCTATAGATATTGGTAAATCGTACAAAGTCCCTTGTTTTAAAATATCTGCCGGTGCTAGATTAATAATTATCTTTTTATTTGGAAACTTTAAGCCTATATTTGAAATTGCAGATTTAACTCTCTCCCTACTCTCTTTTACTGCAGTGTCAGGTAATCCTACAACTAAAAGCTGTGGTAAACCGTTAGATATATTAACTTCCACATCAACTTTATATCCATCTATACCTAGAACACCACCACTTGTTATTATAGAAAGCATCTTTAAACCTCTTTAAAATCTCTCTTTTTAAACTGTCTTCCTGTTATTCCTTTATAAACTTTCTCTATTATGAAAAATAGTAATATTAAGACTAAACTAGTCCAAAAACTTTCCCTTTGACTTTCCCATTGATACTGTAATAGAAGTAAGAATATTACCAGCACAATTAAAAAGTTAATTGATATTAAAACTGTATTACCTTCAACTTTACCTTCTTTTGTAAGTTTAAAATGAGATATAAGGACAAAAAGATATATTATTAAGAATGTAAAACTTATTAACGCTGATATACTATCTAGGTTATAGAAAGCTGTAAAGATAAAACTTAGAACTGCTGTTATATACAAACCTTCTGGCTCATTAAACCAAACCTTCCTTTCAAATATATCAGGTAATTCTCCTTTCTTTGCCAGTACATAAGCAATGTTTGCACCACCGTATAAAGTGGCATTAATTGCTGAAGATGTGGAAAATAGAGCACCGATAGATATAAATAAAAATCCCAAATCTCCAAGGAAGGGTTTAGATGCCTCTGCCAATGCGTACTCTTTAGCTTTAATCAATCCTTCAGCACCTAAATTTCCCACTGCAACAATTGCGACAGATATATACACAATTGCAACAATTGTTATGCTTATATATATGGCAAGTGGAACATTTTTTTTAGGATTTTCTATATTCTCTGAAGCATTAGTTATCAAACCAAATCCCATATAACTTAAAAATAAAACTGACGCTGAGTAAAAGGTATTTAAAATACTGTGAATGTCTAAACTAGGTTTTAGAAAATCTGGTTTTACAGTCCATATTCCAAAAAGTACAAATGTTAAAAGTATTACTAGCTTTGTTAAAACTATCCAAAATTCAGCTTTTCCAACTGCTTTAGAACCAAAAAAATTTAAAACTGTAAAAATTGCTATTATACCTGCCTCAATAATTAAAAAAACTAAGCTATTTTTTTCTGATATATTAAACAACGCCAAAAAATAACCTGCAAAAGCTTTTGCAAAAAGGGATATGGATACAACATAACTGAACCACATTAATATGCTTAACGTACCTGTAATAGCGTTATCTCCTATACCCCTCAGTATAAACTCTATAGGACCTGCATTTGATACATATACAGAACCTAACTTTGCATATGAATATGCAACTGAATAGGAAACTATTGCAGATATAACAAAGGCTAGAGGTAGATTTGAACCGCAAATATCAGCTCCCACACCTAATATTGAGAATATACTTGCACCTATCATAGTACCAACTGCAAGGGAAACAGCTTCCCATAATCCCATTTTTTTCTTTTTTTGCTTCATTAACCCTCCCTTTCCCACATATAACCGTATCCTCTAACCGTTTTTATATACTTACCGTAATCTTTCAGTTTTAATCTTAGTTTGTTTATATGAACATCTATAGTCCTGTCAAATACATCCATATTATCTTCCCATACAAAATCTAAAATTTGGTCTCTAGATAATGCTTTGTTCTTAGAATTGATTAAAGCCAACAAAATTCTATACTCTTTAGTTGTTAGTTTTACAGGCTCACCTCTTAGTTTAACTTCTAACTTTTCTTTGTTTATCTCTAAATCACCTTCTTTTATTATAGGTATATCCTTTTTATCAATTTGTGAGTATCTCCTTAAAACTGCCTTTATTCTTGCCAACAACTCTCTTATTGAAAAAGGTTTAGTTATATAATCATCCGCTCCTAACTCTAATCCTACCACCTTATCTATTTCTGTACTTTTTGCAGTTAACATAATTATTGGTATATGTTCAGTTAAAGGGTCTGTCTTCACCTTTTTACAAAATTCCAATCCATCTAAATCAGGTAGCATAATGTCCAGTATTACTAAGTCTGGATTATCAAACTTTATCTTTTCTAATGGTTCTTTACCGTTATAAAATGACCTAACCTTATAACCTTCTTTATTTAAGTTATACTTTAGAAGTTCCTGAATATCTTCGTCATCCTCTATTATGTAGATAAGTGGCATACTTTCTCCCTTAAGTCTTTAATTGGTTATAGAATATAAATTCTTTTGGATTTTATCAATAATAGCTTCTACTTCCTTTAATTTATCATCAGGAAGATTTTTAAGATTTTCATATTTTTCTAAAATGTTGCCAACCTTTAAAATATCGTATCTTACACTGTTTAATATATCTTTGTTTTCAATAGATGATACGTAGTAGGCTTTATTTGAAGCGTATAAAGCAGATACTAAATATTTTTTAGTAAGTGATAAATCTATTCTTAAAGATATTTTAGCTTTATATATATACTCTTTAGCTAAAACGACAAACAGATTTTCCCTAAAGGCTAATCTTTCCAATGGGGATATGGCTAACTCTAAAGATTTTTGAGCTTTTATATAATCTTTTGCTTTTATATGGTCTTTTGCAGACGCTATTAAATTTTTAGCTGTATTTATGTTATCGTCTATTAAAGGAATTTTAATGGTGTATTTAATTGTTTCCAATTTATCTTTTATCTTCTGGTTTCTTTTCATTGCAGAAATCTGAAGTAATTCATCAATACTTTTTCTTATATACTGATAGTTAGATAAATTTCCTGCCAATTCCTGTAAACCGACATCTATTCCCTTAAGGTTTAAAGTGTAATCTTCTTCAGGAAATAGTTCTATCATTTTTATGGTAGCTTCTATTTCCCTTTTTATAAGGTAAGATGGGGAGTACTGGCCTGCTTCGTTTAAGAAATATAATGCTCCGTCCAAATAAATATAAACTTCTTTTCTAATAACTTTTTTCTTTTTTAAAGCCTTCTGTGCATCTAATATAAGGTTTAATGCCCTTGTGGTATAAACTTTTATATTGTAAGCCTGATTTTCAGTTAAACCTTCATTTAGATATATACTGTTTACACTGGCAGAGTAAGAAGATTTAAGAATTGTTAGACAAAAAATGAAGAATAAGATTAACTTAAACCTTTTTAACATATTTAAACCTCATTCAATAAAAGATTTCCAAAATTAAATTTAAAAGAAAAAAAGAGACAAAGAAAGAATTTTTTAACAAATTTTTATATTTGCTAAAAACTTTTTAGTTTTTTCTGCTACATTTTCAGGAGTAAATCCAAACTCTTTCATTAATACATCTCCCGGTGCGGAAGCTCCAAATCTATCTATTCCTATAATATAACTGTTATCTCCTACTATCTCCTTCCAACCAAATGAAACTCCCGCCTCAACAACAACTTTAGGTATATCTTCAGGTATTATCTCTTTTCTGTAATCTTCAGGTTGTTCCTTAAATATTTCCCAAGAAGGCATAGATACAACTCTAGCTTTTATTCCATCATTTTTTAATAACTCTTTAGCCCCTAATACAACGCTAACTTCCGAACCTGTTCCAATTAGAATAACGTCTGGATTTTCTTCATTATCTAATATATAAGCTCCCTTTTTCACACCTTCAGATATTGGATACTTTTTAGGGTCTAAAACTGGAACATTTTGTCTAGTTAGTATCAACATCACAGGTTTTTTTCTACTTATAGCTAACTTCCAAGCCTCAACTGTTTCATTTGCATCTGCAGGTCTTATAACGGTTATATTAGGCATAGCTCTAAAGCTCATCAGTTGTTCAATTGGTTGATGTGTTGGACCATCCTCACCTACACCTATACTGTCATGGGAGAAAACGAATATAGAGTGTATATCCATTAAGCCAGCCATCCTTATAGCAGGTCTCATATAGTTAGAGAATACGAAAAATGTAGCTCCGAATGGAATTAATCCACCGTGTAAAGCCATTCCGTTAACTACAGCCCCCATAGAGTGTTCTCTGATACCGAAATGTATGTTTCTGCCAGATGGATTATCACAGTAAAAATCTCCTTTACCTTTCAAAACCACTTTGTTAGAAGGTGCTAAATCTGCAGAACCACCTATCAGATTAGGTAATATATCTGCTAAAACATTTAAAGTATCTCCTGAAGCTGTCCTTGTTGCTATCTTTTTTGATGTGTCAGTATAGACTGGTAAATCTTTATCCCAACCTTCAGGTAGCTCTCCGTTAACAAATTGTTTAAACTCTTTTGCCAATTCTGGATAAGCTTTTTCATACTCTTCAAAAAGTTTATTCCAACTTTCCTCTAATTCCTTTCCTCTGTCTATAGCCTTTCTAAAATGGTTTAAAGCTTCCTCTGGTATGTAAAACATTTTATCTTCAGGAAATCCAAAAAATCTTTTTGTTGCCTTTGCTTCCTCTTCAGATAAAGGTGCTCCGTGAACTGCAGGATTATCCATTTTAGGAGAACCATAACCGATATGTGTCCTAACCCTTATTATAGATGGTTTTTCCTTTTCAGCCTGTGCTTCCTTTATTGCGTTGTAAATAGCTTCTAAATCGTTTCCATCTTCAACATTTAGAACCTGCCAACCTAAAGCCTTAAATCTCAAATCTACATCTTCATCCCAAGCTAGATGTGTATCACCTTCTATTGTTATATGGTTGTCATCGTAGAGGTATATTAACTTTCCTAGTTTTAATCTTCCTGCTAAAGCTGCTGCTTCGTAAGAAATCCCTTCCATTAAATCTCCGTCGGAAACCATAACATAGGTGTAATGGTCAACTATATTAAATCCTTCTCTGTTGAAATAATTTGCTAGATAACACTCTGCTAATGCCATACCGACACCCATAGCAAAGCCTTGACCTAAAGGACCTGTAGTCGCCTCAACTCCCGGCGTTAATCCATATTCTGGATGTCCCGGTGTCTTACTTCCCAGTTGTCTAAATCTTTTT
Organism: uncultured Aquificales bacterium; assembly: GCA_964514535.1. Classification (GTDB taxonomy): domain Bacteria; phylum Aquificota; class Aquificia; order Aquificales; family Hydrogenothermaceae; genus QNZC01. The sequence goes on along the minus strand of CAZEUK010000006.1, from coordinate 379 downwards.
AACTCTTCCAAAGGTAAATCAAACCCATAGAGATATAACAATGAGTAAAGCATTGCTGAAGCATGGCCTGCAGATAGAATAAATCTGTCCCTGTTAAACCAGTTAGGATTTTTAGGATTAAATCTTAAAAATTTGTCCCATATAACGTACGCAATTGGAGAAGCTCCTAAAGGCATCCCCGGATGTCCTGATTTAGCCGTCTGAATTTGGTCTAAAGACAAAATTCTTATAGTGTTTACACAAAGCTCATCTATATTTACTTTTTCCATTCTTCTACCTACAAATCTTAATTAACTTTAAATATTTTAAATGATAATTAAAGATGTATTGGAATTAATTATAAGTTTTATAAAAGGTATAGAAAGTAATTAATCAATAT
>CAZEUK010000005.1:0-12401 GCA_964514535.1 uncultured Aquificales bacterium | reverse complement strand
GAAAGAATTAGAAGATTAAAAGAATTGGCTAGAGAAATGGGACAGATTTAGGTTTGTTTTCCTTCTCTCCATCCTTTCAACACTTCTCCCACAAAATATAAAGACCCTGTTATGAAAAAAATATTATCACTGTCTTTATGAATATAAGATTGAATATCTGAAATAGATAAAGTTTTTATATTTGGGTAATATCTCTTTAGCTCTTTTGATTTTAAACTTCTGTCAAATGGCATTTCAACGAAAAAAATATCTTTTGAAAATTTTAAAGCTATATCCATCAACTTTTTAAAATCCTTATCCTTCATAAAAGATATAAAAGTTATGATGTTTTTATCTTGGAACAAATTTTTTAACTCTTTAAAACTTTTCTGTAAAGCATCTTCATTATGAGCACCGTCAACTATTACCAAAGGATTTTTAGATACAATTTCCATTCTACCCTGCCAAGATGTATTAAAGACAGCTTTTTTTATTAAGTCTAAATCTATAGCTTTTCCTAATCTCTCCATTAAAAGAATATAGCCGGTTAACGCAGTGGCTAAATTGTTTGCCTGTCTATCTCCTAAAAGTTTTATCTCAATACCTGAAATAGATAAATTTTTAAATTTATAATCAACTTTCTGGATTAAATCTTCAATATAGCTTTTGTAAAAAAAATCTCTGTTTAGATAGTATAACTCTCCTATTCCTAAAATCTTCGCCTGATTTATTAACTCAGTTTGATTACTTCCTATAACTAAAGGTCTGTCCTTCCTTCCAATACCTAACTTTTCAAAGGCTATTTTTTCTAATGTATTTCCCAAAATATGTGTATGGTCAAAACTTACATTAGTTATAATTGAAATATCTGGATATACAACATTTGTTGCGTCAAATCTACCACCTAATCCAACTTCTAAAACTGCAAAATCTACCTTTTTATCTGCAAAGTATAAAAAAGCTAAAACTGTTGATGCTTCAAAATAGGTGAGATTGTATTTTTCTATTAAAGGTTTTATACGGTTAATATATATTTCCAATTCTTCCTGTGATATATACTCTCTGTTTATCTGCCATCTTTCCCTCTCGTCTATCAAATGGGGAGATGTGAATAAACCCACCTTAAAATCGGAGTGTCTAAGTAAACTCTCTAAAAATGCAGAAGTTGAACCTTTACCGTTAGTTCCTGATATTAGAACAGATTTAAAACTTTCCTGTGGATTATCTAAATCTTTTAATGCTTTTTTTACCCTATCTAAACCTAAATCTATATGGAAAACCTTTTTTTTAAACAGTTCGTATAATTTCAACTGGTTAAACCTCTAGCTATAAATACACCTAATATTGATGCAGTAATGGAGAAGGCATTATTAAGAACAATATTTAAAACTGCTTTAGATATTTCTCCATCTTGAATTAAACTAACTGTTTCGTATGAGAATGTGGAAAATGTGGTAAATGCACCTAAAAATCCTACTGCAAAGAATAACCTGAATGCAGGGTCTATTGTAAGTTTTTCAATACTTAATACTGTAAAAAAAGCTAAGATAAATGAGCCTAAAGTATTAACAAATAGAGTTCCAACAGGAAAATTTAGACCTATAAGTTTATTAATGTATGCAGATGTTAAATATCTGCTTAATGCACCTAAACTACCACCAATCATAACTGCCAAGATTTCCAATTTTAAATCCTTAGTTTCAATACTGTTAATTTTTAAATTTTATCATATGAGGTTATTCTTATTTAATTTAAAAGGTTTTAAAGGTAAAATATAACTATCTAATTACAAAATTGTAAGTTAAGGTAAACAAAATTGATAGAAAAAATTCAACTTTCCGTTATATACAACATAAGTAAAGTTTTGACATCACATCAGGATATACACAAAAATTTAGAGTATATAGCCAATATTCTTATATCCTATTTAGATTATAAAAGGGTTTTTATAAGTTTGGAAAATCCTATAACTGGTAAGTTGGAAAGTATAGGAAATCTAAATCTAAGTTATAGAAAAGGAGAGGGAATTACAGGTAAAGTTTGGAAATATGGAATTCCTATAGTTATTCCCGATATATCAAAAGAACCTGAGTTCTTGAACAAACTTAGAAGGGATTTAAAGGATAAAGATAAAAAAATTACCTTTATAGCTGTTCCAATAAAAATAAAAGACAGGGTTATAGGTGTTTTAGCGATAGATAAAGAGTATTCACCTAAAGAAAAAATCAATATACACACAGAATTTTTGACTATGATAGGCAATATTATAGGTAGCTATCTAAAACTTTATTTAGATTTTGAGAAAGAGAAGAAAAAGTTAAAGGAAGAAAAGGAATTTTTAGAACATCAACTATCAAATATTATCTCAAAAACTGAAATAGACGGAATTGTTACTAAAAGTGAAAAAATTTTTGAGATTATAGATATTGTTAAAAATGTGGCAAATACACCTGCTACAGTTTTACTTACCGGTGAAAGTGGCGTAGGAAAGGAAGTTTTTGCAAAAGCTATACATCAACTATCAGATAGGGCAAATAGACCTTTTATAAAGATTAACTGTGCTGCTATACCTGAAGATTTACTTGAAAGTGAGCTTTTTGGATATGAAAAGGGAGCTTTTACAGGGGCGAACCAGACTAAGAAGGGTAAATTTGAGTTGGCTAATGGGGGAACTATTCTTTTAGATGAAATTGGAGATATGCCCTTATCTTTACAGGCTAAAATATTAAGGGTTTTACAGGAGAAGGAAATAGAAAGGATAGGTGGGTCTAAACCTATAAAGATAGACGTTAGAATAATAGCCTCAACAAATAAAGATTTGGAAAAGATGGTTTATGAAGGTACTTTCAGAGAGGATTTATACTACAGACTAAATGTTATACATATCCATATACCACCTTTAAGGGAAAGAAAGGAAGATATACCTCTACTTATTTACTACTTCTTAGATAAGTTTGGGAAAATATACAATAAAAAATTGAATATATCTGACAAATTGATAGACATATTAAGTGAGTATGACTGGCCGGGGAATGTTAGACAACTTCAAAACACTATAGAGAGAATGGTTATTTTAGCTAAAAAGTCAGTTTTAGATTTTGACGATTTACCTATAGATATTAAATCAAAACTGGCAAGGAAAACTAAACAGAAGGAAGAAATACTGTATAAGGCTAAGGTAAATAAAAAAGAGTTGCCTAAGACTGTTCAGGAGTTGGAAAGGGAAGCTATTATTAATGCTTTAGAGGAAAGTGGATACGTCATTAAAAGGGCTGCAGAGTTGTTAGGTATGACACCTAGACAGGTTAGATATAGAATTGAAAAGTATGGAATTCCATTAAGAAAGTAAAAAACTTATTTTTATAAAGGGGAGTGTAAATTGGCTGACTGTAAAAGGGAAGGATTACTGTTTCAAGAATTGGTTGAGATAATGGAAAGGTTAAGAAGGGAATGTCCTTGGGATAGGGAACAGACAAATCTTAGTATAAAAGATAATCTTATAGAGGAGGCCTACGAGTTATTAGAGGCTATAGAGAATAACGATGATAAGGCTATGGTTGAGGAATTGGGAGATTTATTACTACAGGTACTTTTCCATTCACAAATAAAAAAAGACGAAGGAAAGTTTGATATTAACGATGTTATGGAAGGTTTAAAAAGAAAACTTATAGTAAGACATCCACATGTTTTTGGTGATGTAGATTACAATCAGTTGGAAGGTAAAAATCATTTAGAAAAATGGGAAAAGTTAAAGGAAAAGGAGAAGGGAAGAAAATCTATTTTAGATGGAATTCCTAAGAGAATGCCTGCATTACAACGGGCTTATAAAATACAAAAGAAAATGGCATCTGTAGGTTTTGATTGGGAAAGTGTAGAAGGGGCGTGGAAAAAGTTGGAGGAAGAGTTAAAGGAGCTAAAAGAGGCTAAAGATAAAAAGAGTATTGAGGAAGAGTTGGGAGATGTTTTACAGGCTATAGTTAATCTGGCCAGATTTTATGGAGTTAAACCTGAAGACGCATTACACAAATCTTTAGATAAATCAGAAAAAAGGTTCAGATATATAGAAGAAAAAGCAAGGGAAAAAGGTAAAAATTTGAAGGAGATGAGTTTAGATGAGATGGATTTATACTGGGAAGAGGCAAAGAGGTTTGATACTTAAAAATCTAATTTTAGATGAACAGTCTGAAATATATCAAAATTTAAATAAGAATATAAATAAAGATTTTATAGCAAATCTTGGACACTCAACATTTCTTATTCATTTAAACGGTAAAAGGATTTTAACAGACCCTTTCTTATCTCCACATATAATGGGAATTAAAAGGAGAATACCTGCACTTTCTCCAAATTTAGTTCCAAAACCTGATTTAATTTTAATTTCCCATTCACATTACGACCATCTAGATTTAAAAACCTTAAAAGAGTTTGATAAAGATATACCCGTAATCGTTTCTGAAAGAAGTTCTCCTATTTTAAAAAGCATTAAGTTTAAAGTAGTAATAGAGATACCACACTTTAAAACATTAAATTTTGACGGTATAGAGATTACCGCTTTACCTGTTCAACATACAAAAGGAAGGTCTTTGTTATATCCTAATACTGAAACAAATAGTTATATACTTAAAATAGACGGAACAACTTTATACTTTGGGGGAGATACAGGCTATTTTGAAGGTTTTAAAGAATACGGTAGAGATTACAAAATAGATTTTGCCTTTTTACCTATAGGTGGATTTGAACCTAGTATTTTATTAAAAAAAGTCCATATGAACCCGGAAGAAGCAGTGGAAGCATTTAAAGATTTAAAAGCCAAATATTTAGTTCCTATCCATTTTGATACATTTCATACTATACCTTCAAATCTAAAAAGGGAAAATGCAGTTGAAAGATTGAAGAAAAAGTTAGAAATGGAGAATATGTTAGAAATGGGATTTATAGTTAAACCTAACGAGTTAAAACTGGTTAATTAACGCCCATTCGGAAATTAAGTTCAATTAACCTGTTCTAATTGACTAAAATAAAGGAGGCTTAAATTAGTTCATTGATAATTCCCAAATTTAAAAGTACAAAACTTACATTTAAACTCTTTGTAAACAAATCTTAAAGGTTTAATTAACAAAAAATTCTTGTTTTTAATTTTTCGGTAAATCTATCATATTTAAAAAAGCCCTTCTGTAGCTTCCTATATATTCTAACAATTTATCACTGACATCTATTCCTCCACTGTTAAAGTAAACTTTTAAAAATCTTATATCTTCATCGCTTAAACCGTTTTTTTGTTTTCTCTCTCCGTGAACTTCTAAGAGACCTATATTACCTCTGATAAAGTTTTTATAATTATTTTCAACACTTATAACTTTTGTTCCGATTTTTACTATCTCAAAAAGTTTTTCCACATCCTTGTTGTACATCCTTATACAACCATGGCTTACCCTCATACCTATACCAAATCTTTTACTTGTTCCGTGCATTAAAAAGCTAGTCCGTCCTAATCTCATAGCCCTTGTTCCTAAAGGATTGTCTGGGCCCGGCGGAAAGACTTTTGGTAAGTCAGGATTTTCTTTTCTTATACTTTCAGGAACATACCAAGACGGATTTTTTCTCTTTTCAGAAATTCTAAACTCACCGATAGGTGATTGATTTTCGTCTGTTCCTATACCTATAGGAATACTGATAACTAATATATTATCATTATCATCCTTTACAGGATAGTAAAGTCTTTTTTCTCCCAAATTTAGATATATAGTTCCTACTTCAAAATCAACCTTAGGTAGAAGCCTACGTCTTGGTACAAAGATAACCATTCCTTTTAAGATTATTAAAGGATTAACTGTAGGATTTGCTAACTTCATTTCGTCAAATCCCATATCTAAATCCTTTGCAACTTGATAAAGATTAGTTTTTCTTTTAGCTACGTATAAAACATTTTCTCCTATATAAACCTCTTCTTTAAGTTGAAAAATGTTTATATTAGGTTTAAACATTTTTAATTGGGGATTTAATATCTCAAAGTTAGGTGGTTGTTTAAATAGATATTTATATTTTCTCCTTAAGTTCCTAGCTTCTTTATATCTTAATTTTTCTATTAAATAATTATTTAAAAGTTGAAAAACTCTAATTTTAGCATCCCAACCTAAAGTTTTATTGTATCTGTCCCAAAGTTTTTTCAGATTTTTATAATCTTCCTGTTTATAGTATGCATAGGCCAACATCTCAACAATTGTATCCCTTTTAATATCTTGACGGTAATACTGTTTTAAAAACTTATTTCCCTTCTCAACTGCATCAAAATACAAACCGTCCAAAAAGAAACCTATCGCCAAATCATAAACGTCATTAATACTTTCTTCATTTGCATACCTATAAGCTTCATTCAGCAATTCGTCTATATCTTGGGATATTGCCTTTATAGGAAAAAATAAAAGGACAGTAATAATTACTGATAAAAATTTTTTAATAAACATCCACCTAACCTTTAAAATTTGTCTTAAACAGTTATTAATAATAATTAAAAATAGAAGTTATACCAACTGTTGTGAATATTTTTTTTAATCTCTATTTTTGATTTATAAAGATATATAATATTTATGTGTTTTAAGATTGATAAGATAGTAAAAACTAACTAACTTAATGTTAAACTTAGAACATTACAAATTTATATAGAGGTATGAAGAATGAGGAAGAGGAAGATTTTTACATTATTATCACTGCTAATAGGAATTGTTTTTCTATTCTCTTGTGAGGGGAAGGGAACTTTAGAAATTGATAAACCTAAAGGTGCGGATGTTTATATTAACGGTAAACATGTAGGGAAAGTTCCTTTAAAAACTGAATTAAAGGAAGATAAATACACAATAACTGTTGCTACATCTCCGTATGATTTGGAAACTAAAAAGGATGTTCAGATATATTTTGACCATACGACAAAATTATCATTTAAACCAACTCCTAAAGGCTTATTAAAAATAAATTCAAAACCTGAAGGAGCTTTGGTTCTTGAAGGAAAAAATCCTATTGGTAAAACGCCACTAGAAACAAAAATAGACGTAGGAAAGCATAAATTAACTCTAGAGCTTGGTAGTGTAGGGACAAAGAGAGTTGTAAACATAGAGTATGGTAAGACAACAGAAATATTTGTTAATTTAGAAAAGGCAGTTGTTCATTTCAACGCCCAACCGTCAGATGCTACTCTTATAATTGATGGAAAAAATTACGGAACTTTTCCTAAGACAGTAGAGTTAGAGGCAGGTATCCATAAAATTACAGTATCAAAACCACCATACACAGATACATTCACTTTAAAAGTTAAAAAAGGTGATGAGTTTAACATCTTGTATGTGTTAGAAGATGTTCAATTACCACCTGTTCAAGCATATGGTCCAATAACTTTCACTCCTGACAACAAATATTTAGTAACTATGGGAAAAGCAGGAATATACTTCTGGGATATTAAGAAATTTAAACCACAAATATCTCTATATGACCCTAAAGATGTAAGAAACTTTGATAAATTCATTAATTTTGCAATTTCTGATAACGGTCTTTATGTTGCAGGTATAAAGCCAATTAGAAAGATGGCATACGCTTTAAAGGATAAAACTAAGAAGTACGACAAAATATTAATTTGGGATATGAGAACTTCCGCACCTGTACTGTCTAAGTTATATCCAATGGAAAGTAAAGGAATAGCTTTCAGTAAAGATGCTTCTAAGGTTTATTACATAACTAAAGAAGGTGTTATAAAAATTGCAGATAGAAAGACAGGAAATATTAAAGGAGAAATTGGATTAAATGAAGGTTATAGTTTTTCTAGAGAGAAAAACGGAAAAATTTACATAGGTTCTACAGAAGGTACGTTATTTGTCTTTGACACGGCTAAAGATAAAGTTATTAATAAGTTAAAAGTTTCAGACAAAAAGATTAACGATGTGGAAATATCTAAAGACGGTAAATATTTGATTTTAGCTTTAGAAGAAGGTAAAGTTAAGATTTTAAATAGTTCAGATTTATCTTCAGTTAAAGAATTTAACTTTGACACTCCTATCCTATCAGCAAATCTTTCTCCAAAAAATGAGAAATTAGCTATAGGTAAATCAAACAATACTGTTGAAGTTTACAATAAAGATAATGGAAACTTAATTTACAAGATAGAAAATTTAAGAGCACCTGTTATATCTTTAGTATTCTCAACAGAAGAAATACTCATAACCGCATCTTCTATAGAAAATCCAACTGTTAATATATGGAAGAATGGACACTTACTTAAAAAATGGGTTCAAACTATAGAATAATTAATCTTTTTTCTTTTTCTTCCTTTTTCTTTATGTTATTAAACAATATAAATTTGGAAGATTATAATTTGTTAATTTAAGCAGTTTAAACTTAAATAAGTAAAAAATATTTATTTAATCTGGTTATAACAAATTGACTAAATTTAATTCCCAAACTGGATAGAAAGATAACCAGATAAATAATTAAGTAGAAATTAATGAGAAAAATTTTAAATGTTTATTTGGTATTTTTTTAATCAACATTTTCAACCCGTTTTAGCTTAGTTATTGGAAGAAGTAAAAAGAAAAGAAAAATTAGCTTAATATCCTTTTCTTATAAATAAATCTGTAAACAACTGGTAATAAAATCAGTGTTAAAAATGTTGATGTGAATATTCCGCCTATAACTACTACAGCAATTGGCTTTTGTATCTCCGAACCTATATCGTTTGTAAAAAGTATAGGAATTAAACCTAAAGATGCGGCTGTTGCTGTTATAAGGATAGGTCTTAATCTTAAGGATGTAGCTTTGTCTATAGCTTCATCTATATTAAAACCTTCTTCTAACATCTGTCTTATATATGAAACTAGAACTACACCATTTAGTGTTGCTATACCGAAAACTGCTATAAATCCAATTGCAGACGGAACAGAAAGATTAAAACCTGATATATATAGTGCTAATATTCCACCGATTGTTGCAAATGGTACGTTAAGCATTATTATAAGTGCATCTCTTATTGAGTTGTAATTGATGAATAGTAATAGGAATATTAATAGTATTGCAACTGGAACAACTATTGATAACTTCTTCATAGCCCTTTCCTGATTTTCAAACTGTCCAGCAAACTGTATAAAATATCCTTCAGGAAGTTTAACCTCCCTATTTATTCTTTCCCTCAACTCTTTTATAAAACTTCCTAAATCTCTACCTTCTATGTTTAACTGGACTAAAGCATACCTTAATCCGTTTTCGTGTCTAATTTTGAAAAATCCTTCAACTACTTTTACATCTGCAACGTCTTTTAGTAATAGTAAAGTGCCATCATCTTTTTTATAAACAGGAATGTTTTTTATTCTGTCTATATCGTTTAAATCTTTTGAAGGAATTTTTATAAAAATAGGATAACTAATTAAACCGTCCCTATACTCATTAACCTCAACACCTGCCATATATTTACCGACTAAAGATAAAATATCTTCAATTTTTAATCCATATTTAAAAAGAATTTCTTTTTTAGGAATTATCTGAAGTTGCAGTTTCCCTGTTTGAGCTTCTGTTTCAACATCTATTGCCCCTTTTGTACTTTTAGCAATTTCTTCAACTTTGTAAGCTATTTGATTTATTTTTTCCAAATCATCTCCAAATATTTTTATAGCAACTGTAGCCTTAACACCTGATAAAAGCTCTTCAATTCTCATAGCTATAGGTTGTGTAAATATAATACCTGCAACCGGTAAGTCTTTAAGTTTTTCCCTTAAAGCTTCCTTAAACTCCTCCTTAGATGAAAACTCTTTCCATTCGTTATAAGGTTTAAGAAGTATCCAAGTTTCCATATAGTTAACGTCCTGAACCTCTCCCTTTTCAGCTCTTCCAATATTAGTAAATGAGTTTGTTACCACACTGAAGCTTTTAGCCTGATTTTCTATATATGTTGCTATCTTCTTAGATTGGTCTAATGATATGTTTGGGTCTAGATAAACCTCAAGTAAAACAGCCCCTTCGTCAAGCTCAGGAGTAAACTCTGTACCTATTTTACTTAAAAGATAAAGACTAACGCCAAAAAGTATTAATGTTGTTATAAAGAGAACAGCTCCTATCTTAAATGCAAAAGATAAAACTTTTTTGTATGTTTTTTCTATAAAATCCATAATCATATTTTTTTCTGAACCTGCCCTTAAGCCAAAGTAAGCTAGAACTGGCATTGATATTAAAGCAACTAACAATGAAGATATGAGAGCAAAGATAATTGTAAGTGCCAATGGTTTAAAATATTTCCCTTCCACAGCCTCAAAGCTAAAAATAGGTAGAAAGACGACAATAATAATTAAAATTGCAAATATTACAGGTCTTGTTATCTCTTGAACTGATAATTTTATAATCTCTAGTTTAAATTCACCATCTTTACAGGCATGGTCTTTATTGTGGCTTAAGTGCCTAAATATATTTTCAATAACAACTACTGTAGCATCTGCAAATAAACCTAAACCGATTGCAAGACCTCCTAAAGACATAAGGTTTGCAGAAATTCCAAACTGTTTCATAAGGATAAAAGATATGAGAAGTGTAAACGGTATTGAAAGGATTACAAGTACAGCCGCCCTTATATTTCCTAAAAATATAATCATAGCTATAGAAACTAAAATAATACCTTCAATAAGTGCTTTTTCTATAGTTGATAATGCTTTTTCTGTTAAATATGACTGGTCGTAAAGAAGCTCAATTTTAACTCCCTTTGGTAAAACTTCATTATTAAGTCTCTCAATCTCTTTTTTTAGTTTTTTTACCAATTCCTGTGTATTAGTTCCTATCCTTTTTAAAACTATATTTCCCTGAACTTCTTTACCGTTAAGTGTAAAAGCTCCCCTTCTCTGTGGAACTTCTCCTTCTTTGACTGTCGCAACATCTTTAACTTTTATTACTTGTCCATCAATAACTTTTACAGGAATGTTTTCTATATCTTTTATTGATGTAATACTTGCCACTGCCCTTATTACAAGGTCTCCCTCAGAAGTTTTTGTATATCCTCCACCTGCTAAACCGCCATTTTTATCAATAGCTTGAAATACGTCATCTATACTTAATCCATAATTTAACAATTTTTCAAAGTTTGGATAAACTATAAAAGCCTTTTCCGGTCCCCATTGGACAATATCTTCAACTCCATCAATTGATTTCAAGATAGGTCTTACTGTCCACTCCTGAATAGTTTTTAAATCTGTTAATGAATATCTTCCTGTTTTATCAACTAAAGCGTAAAGTAAAACATTCCCAAGCCCTGAGGTGTTTGGTCCCATTATTGGAGTAATACCGTTTGGTAAATTGGCCTGTGCTTCAGGTAGTTTTTCCATTACAAGCCTTCTGTCAAAGTATATATCCGTTCCATCCTTGAAGAAGATAGACACATACGAAAGACCTGATATGCTCTCGCTTCTAACTTTTTCCACATTTTTTATTCCACTCATCACAGTTTCAATTCTTTTAGTTATTAATGCTTCTACCTCTTCAGCAGAGTAACCGGGTGCTTCTGTATAAATATTTACCTGTGTAGGTGTAGGGTCTGGGAATGTGTCAACTGGAATCGTCTTAAACGAGTAGTATCCGTAAGCTAAAATACCAATTAAAGCAAATAGTATTATCAATCTATATCTTAAAATTAATTCAATCATACTTAATCCCCCCTTATTCTTCAGCTTTATCAAAGAATTTAGCTTTTAGATATACAGCCCCTTTTACTACAATCTCATCATCTTTCTTTAATCCTGAAACAACTTGATAGAAACCGTTTATCCTTTTTCCTAATTTGACCTCAACAGGTCTAAATCTATCCTTCCCTTCCTTTACGAAAACGTAATATCTGTTTTCGTTAAAGACAACAGCTGAAGCGGGAATAAATATACCTTTTAAACTTTTTAGATTTATTTTTACATCAACATACATATTAGGTTTTAAAACTTCATTTTTATTGTTAGATATAATTCTTACTTCTAATCTTTTAGTTTTTGGGTCAACTTTATGACTTATAAAATCTATAAATCCGTATGTTTTTCCAATAGGTGATATAACTTCAGCCTTTAATCCTTTTTTTATCAGTTTTATATCTTCAACTGGAACATATGCTACAGTCCAAAGGGTTTTATGTGAATGTATTTTAAACATCATTTTGTTAATATCTACACTGTCTCCTAAAACAACATTTTGTTTAGCCACATAGCCATTGATTTTTGACCTTAATATTAGCAAGCCATTTTTTACCTCGCCGTAAATCTTTAAGCTATCCTTTAAAGCCTTAAGCTTAGCTTTAGCATTTTCAAAATCTAATTTAGCTTTATAAAATCGTGTATAGGTAATAAGTTTGTTATCGTATAATCTCTTTTCCCTCTCATACAGTTTTTTTAATGTTTCATAATTAACCTTTGCTTGCTCTATCT
>CAZEUK010000004.1:0-15246 GCA_964514535.1 uncultured Aquificales bacterium | reverse complement strand
AACGGATACGTTTGGGATATGGATAGTTCTTCCAGTTATGAAGACGGATACTATGATGATTACCAATCAGATGAAGAAGATTATCAAAAGGAAGAAAAGGAAAAATCCATATGGGATTTATTCTTTTAGTTATTGTTTTTCCACAGTTTGATTAATAACTTTTTCCTTAAACTCTTTTAAAGACGGTTTTATATGGATAGGCTTTTTCAACTTACCTTCTAAAACTTCCATTGTTTTATAACCATTTCCTGTAATGTATGCAACAACCACTTCGTCAGGGTCAAAAACTCCACGTTCAGCCAATTTTTTCAAAACTGCGATTGTCGTTCCGCCTGCCGTTTCTGTAAATATACCTTCAGTTTTAGCCAATAACTTCATTCCTTCTATTATTTCATCATCTGTAGCTATATCTATCAATCCATTACTTTCTTTGGCAACTTTAACAGCATAAGGTCCATCTGCTGGATTTCCTATAGCTATTGATTTTGCAATTGTGTTAGGCTTTTCAGGGATAATCCAATCTCTACCTTCCTTAAAAGCTTTATAAATAGGACTACAACCTTCTGCCTGTGCCCCGTACATCTTAGGAGGATTATCATCAATCAATCCTACAGTTTTTAACTCATTAAAACCTTTCCATATTTTTGTATAAAGTGAACCTGACGCCAACGGTGCGACTACAGAGTTTGGAGCTCTCCATCCTAGCTGTTCCGCCACTTCAAAAGCTAGTGTTTTTGAACCTTCCGAATAAAACGGTCTAACATTTATATTTACAAATGCCCAACCAAACTCATTGGCGATTTCAGAAGATAATCTGTTCACATCGTCATAATTACCATCTACAGCCACAACTGTTGGATTAAAAACTAGAGAGCCTATTATTTTGTTTGTCTCTAAATTTGCAGGTATGAAAACATAACAATCCATACCGGAAGCTGCAGCGTTTGCGGAAACAGAGTTCGCTAAATTTCCAGTTGATGCACAAGCCGCAGTATCAAAACCAAATTCTTTAGCTTTGGAAAGGGCAACAGCAACAACTCTATCTTTAAAGGATAAAGTAGGATGATTAACACTGTCATCTTTTATGTAAAGATTGTTTAAACCTAGAAGTTTTCCCAGATTATCGGCCTTTTTTAATGGTGTGTATCCAGCCGTTAAACCGACGGTAGGATTATCTACAGGTAATAAATCTATATATCTCCATAAACTTTTCTCGCCTTTTTCTATCTTTTCCCTAGATATATTCTGTTTTATGTATTCATAGTCATACTCTATTTCCAATGGTCCAAAACAGTACTCACACACATGTATAGGTTCAATAGGATATTCTCTACCACACTCTTTACATTTTAAACATTTAACTTTTGCCATTTATTTTAAAACCTCCTGACAAATAAAATTAAAGACAACTATTTATTTTAATTTATCATAAAAGCTGTTTTGATGAAATTTTTAATAAATCTGAAATCTAAATAGGTTAAATTCCATATAAAAACCTTATCTTTTCTGTTATGTTAAAATACAAATTTAGTTAAAATTAATAATAGTTTGGAGGTACAAATGGCAAAGATATACTATGACAGTGATGCTGACTTAAAACTGTTAGAGGGAAAAACTGTAGCAATAATAGGATATGGAAGTCAGGGACACGCACACGCTTTAAATCTAAAAGATAGTGGTGTGAATGTTGTTATAGGTTTATATCCGGGAAGTAGGTCTGAAGCGAGAGCTAAAAAGGACGGCTTTGAAGTGTTAACACCTGCAGAAGCTTCAAAGAAAGCAGATATTATTATGATGTTAATTCCGGACACTGTTCAGGCACAGGTTTACAAAGAAGAGATTTTACCTAACTTGGAAGAGGGAAACGCTTTAGCTTTCGCCCATGGATTTAATATACATTTTAATCAGATAGTTCCACCTTCAAATATAGATGTTTTTATGGTAGCACCTAAAGGACCGGGTCATTTAGTTAGATGGCAGTATGAGGAAGGTAAAGGAGTTCCAGCTTTAGTTGCGGTTTACCAAGATTATACAGGTAAGGCTAAAGATGTGGCTTTAGCTTACGCAAAGGGAATAGGTTCAACTAGAGCAGGTGTTATTGAAACAACATTCAAAGAAGAGACAGAAACAGACCTGTTCGGAGAGCAGGCGGTTTTATGTGGTGGAGTGTCTGCATTGATAAAGGCAGGTTTTGAAACTTTAGTTGAGGCTGGTTATCAACCTGAAGTGGCATACTTTGAATGTTTACACGAGTTAAAACTGATAGTTGATTTAATATATCAGTACGGAATATCTGGAATGAGATACTCTATATCCGATACTGCAAGATATGGAGACGTTACCAGAGGGGAAAGAATTTATAAAGCTGTAAAACCTTTACATAAGGAGATATTAGAGGAAATACAAAACGGTTCATTTGCTAAAGAATGGATACTTGAAAATTTAGCAAACAGACCACACTTTAACGCACTGGTAAAAAGAGATGAAGAACATCAAATTGAAAAAGTAGGAAAAGAGTTAAGAAAAATGATGCCTTGGTTAGAGGGAAAAGGACTG
Source organism: uncultured Aquificales bacterium (assembly GCA_964514535.1). Taxonomy (GTDB): domain Bacteria; phylum Aquificota; class Aquificia; order Aquificales; family Hydrogenothermaceae; genus QNZC01. The sequence continues at coordinate 12,690 of CAZEUK010000004.1, read as the reverse complement.
TAAAAGGATAAAGTTATGAATTTAACATCAAGAAGAAAAAATTTAAAAAAGATTTATGAACCGATAGGTATAGCTTTAGCAAAAACACATTTAACACCGAACATAATTACCGTTATATCTATAATCTTCGGTTCTCTCTCCGCATTTTACTTTTACCATAAAGAGCCACTGGTAGGTGCAATACTCCTATTCTTCAGTGGATTTTTTGATTTAATGGATGGTGTTGTTGCAAGGGAGAATGATAAATCATCAAAGTTTGGAGCTGTTTTTGACTGGTTAGCAGACAAGTTTGTAGATGGAGTAATACTTTTCTCAATAGGTTTAGCTTATACCAATCCATTTTTAACAGTTTTAGCAGTTGTATCAAATATGCTTCACACATTTATAAAACCCGTTGTTTACGCAGAGATAGGTTTTGAGGAGAGAAAGAAAGGAAAAATTAACGACCCACTGGAAGGTGTAGGATTTTTCGGCAGACCTGAAACATTACTGTCCATAATAATCTTTTCAATATTGGATTACTTTAAGATATTAGACCTAAAATTTGGATTTTTATTTATAACCGTTTTAACTATCCTATCCTTGCTACAGAGAATATTTTATCTCTACAGAAGATACAACAAAGATTACGACTAGGATATGGTAAAAGTTTATCTAGCGTTAGGAAGTAATGTTGGGAATAGGGAAGAGAACATAAAGAAGGCTATAAACTTACTTGCTGAAAAGATAAAAGATATAAAGGTTGCTTCGTTTTACGAAACTGAACCTGTCGGTTATACGGAGCAACCTAAATTTATAAACACTGTTTTAAAGGGATACACAAAATTATCCCCTGAAGAGCTTTTATCATTCTGTCAAATGGTGGAAAAAAAGGTAGGTAGAGTTTACAGATTTAAATGGGGTCCAAGGGAGATAGATATAGACATTCTCCTATACGGAGATTTAAAGATTGACAAACCAGACCTAAAGATACCACATCCTTATATGTTGGAAAGGGATTTTGTTATGACACCTTTAAGGGAGATAGAGAAGGATATAGATAAAATATTGGAAAAAATTTTTAGTAAAAATTAGTTTTTTAAGAGGACGATAATGGAAAAATTTTTATTGATAGCAGGGCCCTGTGCAATAGAAAGTAGAGAAATATGTTTTGAAGTGGCTGAAGTATTAAAGGATATTCAAGAAAAAAATCCTGATATAAGAGTTGTGTTTAAATCTTCATTTGATAAAGCTAATAGAAGTAGTATTAAATCTTTTAGAGGTGTAGGTTTAGAGAAAGGTTTACAGATTTTATCAGATGTTAAGCAAAAATTTAATCTACCTGTTTTAACCGATATACACGAAAGCTATCAGGCAAAACCTGTCGGTGAAGTTGTTGATATAATTCAGATACCAGCCTTTTTATGTAGGCAAACAGATTTATTGGTAGCTGCCGCAGAAACCGGTAAGGAAGTAAATGTAAAAAAAGGTCAGTTTTTAGCTCCTTGGGATACTAAAAATATTGTTGAAAAACTTAAGTATGCAGGTGCTAAAAAGTTTTATCTAACTGAAAGAGGTACAACCTTTGGTTATAACAATCTAGTCGTAGATTTTCGTAGTTTACCGATTATGAGGCAGTACGCCCCTGTTATATTTGATGCTACACACAGCGTTCAACTACCCGGTGGAGCAGGTAATCAATCGTCAGGAAATAGGGAGTTTATATATCCATTAGCTAAAGCTTCCGTATCAGTTGGAGTTGATGGATTGTTCTTTGAAGTCCATCCTGACCCGGAAAAAGCCCTATCAGACAAGGCAACACAGATAAAACTGTCAGATTTTCCAAAGATAGTAGATAATCTATTAACTCTTTGGAGATTTTTAAATGATAAGAATATTTAGTCTTTTTTTACTTTTAGCTTTTACTTTAATATCCTGCGGAAGAAAGGGAGCACCATTACCACCTATATCTAAAAAACCTTTAGATGTAAACAGTATAAAACTTAAACAGCAAGGCGATTACATAGTCGTTAGTTGGCATTATATACCTAAGTACGACGATAACAGACCTTTGAAAGAGTTTTCTTTTAAAATCTATCTTAACGATGAAGAGATAAACCCAAAGTTATGGCATAAAGAAAATTTATATTGGTTTAGCTACAAAATACCATTATTTAGAAAAGAGTACTGTTTTAATATTTACGTTAAATCAAAAGATGAGTTAAGCGACAGTTCACCTATTGAGTGTATAATTCCTTCAAGTGATTTTCCGGCTACACCAGAAATTACCGATATAGAGCTAAAAGAGGATGGATTGCTTATAAAATGGATTGGTGAAGGAAAGAATACAAATATATATAAATCAAATGATGAGATAATTCCGCCTATACCTGATAAAAAGATAAACAATAAAGGCTATTATTTTGATAAAGATTTACAGTTTAACAAAAAGTACTGTTATTACTTAACTGTTGAAAATGATAAGGAGGTGGAAAGCAATAAATCTAATACAGTTTGCAAAAGATTTGAGGATATATTTCCACCTGAACCACCTTCAGATTTTAAACTTCTAAAGAAAGGTGATGATTACTATCTTATATGGGACAACAGTCCATCAAAAGATGTGATTGGCTATATAATCTATAAAAATGGTAAACCGTTATTCAATATCCCTATAAAAACATACTTCTTTATAGACAAAGATTATAAAGATGGAGATAAATATTACATAGTGGCAGTTGATAGAGCAGGAAATAAAAGTAAAAAAGTTTTCTTAAAGAGAATTATCAAATAGAAGATTTTAACTGTTATAATAACTGGAGCAGAAAAATTTATAAGAGGATATATAAAGTTTGAAAAAATGTTTAAAGCCCTTTTTAAGAGGATTTTTTTCTAAATATCCGCCTTTCAGGGTTTTAGCTTACGAAATCTGTAAAAAAAGTGTTCTAAATAAACATCTAATAATAAAGATGAGGTCTGAAGACTATTTTTTATTAGTAAACACTAGAGACCATTGGAGTTTACAACCTATAAAGAGGGGTATAGTTGAAACACCTGAAGATAAATTTATTAAAGAAAATAGATTAATAAGAGAAGGAGATACAGTTATAGATGTTGGAGCACATTGGGGTGGTTTTTCAATCTTCTTTGCCAAGTTAACAGGTACAAATGGAAAAGTTTATTCATTTGAAGCATCAAGTAGAAATTTTAAATATTTGAAAAAAAATGTATGTTTAAACAATCTTAAAAATACTGTAAAAATTTACAAATATGCAGTAGGTAGTAAAGATGGTTATGTAAATTTAGGTATAGCTAGAACATCATCAGGGCATAACTCTATAGTCAGAGATAATCTGCCTGTACAGGATTATGAGAAAGTTAAATTAATATCTTTAGATAGATTTGTAGAAGAAAATAAGATAAAAAATATAAACTTTATAAAAATTGATGTTGAAGGATACGAATTAGAAGTTCTAAAAGGATTTGAAAAAACATTGAAAGATTTAAAAAACCTTTGGATGTTTATAGAGTATTCCCCATCTTATATGGGAAATGAAGATGCTTTAGAGCTACTTGAAATTTTTAAGAAATATTTCAACAAAGTTTATATAGGCTATAAAAAGAAAATATACGAAACAGATTGGGACGAAGTCAAAGAGTTATCATTTAGGACTGGTTTAAGAAATTTGTTCTTGTATAAATCAAAATAGCTTTTATTTTAAAATAGATTAAAAATCAATTTATAGGATTAGCAATAAATTATGTTATTAGCCATAGATATTGGGAATACTACAACTGAGATAGGATTAGTTAGAGATATAAACAGTATTACCAGTTATAAGCTGTCTTCAGAAAGAAATAAAACTGTAGATGATTGGATGTTAGATTTATTCAATATTTTCCAGCTGTTAAATGTTAAGGATAATATAAAGACTTCCATTATTTCTTCCACTGTTCCTATACTTGAGGATAAGATAGCTTTAGCGGTTAAAAAGATTTTAAATATAAAACCTTTTATTCTTGGTTCAGATATTAAAGTTCCAATTAAAAATAATTATGAAAAACCTGAAGAAGTAGGAATAGATAGACTTTTAAATGGATACGCAGGTTTACAGCTTTATAAACCACCTTTAATTATTGTAGATTTGGGAACGGCAATAACCTTTGATGTTGTTAATAAAAACGGTGAGTATGAGGGTGGAGCAATATTTCCGGGGATACAGGCAAGTGTTGAGGCGTTATTCTCAAAAACGGCAAAACTTCCTAAAGTTAATCTAAAGGAAGTAAATAAGGTTGTCGGTAAGACAACAGACGAAAGTATTAAATCAGGTTTATTCTATGGATATATATCTTTAATTGAAGGTATGATAAGAAAAATATCTGATGAAACAGGTGAAAATTATACCGTAATACTTACAGGTGGAAACGGGGATTTATTTAAATCTAAATTAAATTTAATCTACGATAAATATTTAGCATTAAAAGGTATGTATTACATATACAAAAACCATTTATAACTGTTTTAAACCTTGTTGTAAATAAACAAATGTGGATATTAAAGTAAAAGCAGTTGTTATAAATATAATTGTCTGAATAATAATAGGTGGTATATAAGTTATATTTGCAAGTAAGATAGTTATTATAGATAAAATCTGAAAAAATGTTGTAGCTTTTCCGAATATGTTAGGTTCAACCTTTAAATAACCTTTTATTATATAGATAATTGAGCTACCAAGTAGTATAAATATATCTCTACTTATTACGATAATAACAAACCAGTATGGAAATTTTATATCCAGTTTTGAGTTATATATAAATATGAAACTACTTATTAATAAACTTTTATCTGCTATAGGGTCTAAAACTTTGCCTAATGTGGTCTCCTGTTTAAACCTTCTAGCTATAAAACCATCTAAAGCGTCTGTAATACCTGCAACTGTAAATATTATTAACGCTAAAATTGGCTTATTGTATCCTAAACTAATAATAAAAAGAGGGACTAAAAAAATTCTAACCAAAGTTAGTATATTGGCTATGTTCATACTTATAAACTCTATCTTGTCCTCTCCCCAATAAATTTTTTAGCGTAATTTTTAATATAAGTTATTTTTCTATTTTTTTTCAGTATATAATTAATAGAATAATTGTATTAACTAAATTTTCCGCAATTAAATAATTACAAATGGTAAATGAGAATGAATTTTAAAATAAAAGAAATTTATTTAGATAATTTTAAATCTTTTAAGAATTGCAGTATAAAGCTAGATAAATTTAACGTTGTCGTAGCTCCCAATAATGCAGGTAAAAGTAATTTAATATCTGCTTTAGAGTTTATAGCCTCAACATTTAGATATGGTTTATACAGAACTATAGATGAATTTGGTGGTTTGGAAACAATAAGGAATTATAGAAGTAGTGAAGAGGAAAATATAACTATTGGTGTAAAGAGCTCAATTAATTACGCAATATACAGTCTTACTGAAATGTTTATTGATGTTTTTAAAGGTAAAGGTGAATCTTCATCTATAAGATTTGAACTTAAAGATATAAACATAGATATAAAATTTTCATTTTTAGATAAAATAACAAATCTGTTTCTTTATATAGATGGTAAATATAAAGTCTCAGATAAACATAAAAATTTCAGGAACTTTTATTTAAAATACTCATTTGGAAAAGAGGAAAAGCTGGAAACAAATATTTCTGAAAAATATAAAAATAGATTTTTAAGAATTTTTATAGAATTTGGTTTTACTTCTATTAAAGATTTAGATAGTTTAGAGCTTAATGATTTAGAAAAAATTTATACATACCACTTTATACCTACAATTATAAGAAATCCTGATGCTTACGAAGGAGGAAATAAATTAAATAAGTTTGGATTAAATATATATTCTGTTTTAGATAATTTAAAGTCAAAATATCCAGAAATTTTTGAAAATATATCAACTGCTTTAATTGGAATTGTAGATGAGTTAGAAGGAATTGAAATAGATTATGATACATTAGGAAGGGCAAAACTTAACTTTAAAGAAAGATTAAGTAATACAAAAACTAAGTTTATTCCTATAGATATTGTATCGGATGGGACAATTAACCTAATAGCAACTTTAACAGCTCTATATGAACCTTATCAAAAAAGTTTAATAGCAATAGAAGAGCCAGAAAGACATCTACATCTAAAAGCAATTTCATATCTGATGGAAGAGTTTAGAAATATTTCAGAAGAAAAACAGGTATTAATAACTACACAGAATTCAGAAATTTTACACAATTTGGATTTAAAAAAAGATAATTTAATATTTTTATTTAGGGATTATGAAGGAAATACCAAAGCTATAACACATAGAGATATACCTAACTTTAGGAAAAAACTAAAGTTTTACAAAAATGATATAGTTGAATTGATAAAACAGGAAGGATTAGGCTATTTAGGGGATTACATTGGGGAAAAAGAGGAAAAAATATAAAAAAATTAAAAAATTTTTTCCCAAAAAAGATAAAACTTTAATTATTGTAGAAGGTAAAAGTGATAAAATTTTTTTGAATGGATTAATAAAATATTTAAATTTAGGTTCTAAATTTGAGGTTCGAACTTCTGCAGATGGAGGACATTGTGATATTTTAAGGAAAAATAAAGTAAAGAAAATTTTAAAAGAAGCTAAAGAAATAGATGGTTTTAAACAAGTTTATATTTTAATAGATTTTAATACTGACTGTGGGAAATTTAAACCTTCATGTCTTGTAGAATTGAGGAATTGGTATTTAAAAGAAATAATAGATAAAGAATTCAATAATTATGTCAAAGTTATAGTTGCTTTAAATGAATTAGAATGTTGGGAAATTTTAGGTTGGGAAGAAAAAATTTATTATTCCAGAAATTGTATTGATTATTTTGAAAAAAATTTAAAAATAAAAAATAAAATAAAAATAGCTCAGCAATCTGTTAAAAGAATTAATAAAATTCTAGAGAACTGTAATAAAAACACCAGCTTAAAATATTTCCTTAGTAAGATTGGCTATATTTGTTAATTATTAGGTAGAATTAAATCTTTACCTGTAAAAAGAGCTAAAGTATATAATTGATGTATCTGCTCAATAATAGATATTCACTTATACATACAAAATACTATTATTTCTTTTTCATTATCGTTTAATAAACCTTTGACCAAAATCAATGAATACGAGATTTCAAGACTTTAGCTTAATCTCTAGAATTATGATATAAATCACATTGCTTTCTACAACTCAACAGATATTTGGGAGAGAGAGGAAGATGGAGAATACTAGCAATAAAAAATTTAGTATTAACTTTAATTTAACTAAAAATAACTCCCTATTTTTTTCACTTAAACTAAAAATTTCAAATCCAATATTCAACGAATTCAATCTGTATATACTTTCTATTAAAGCCTTTAAGGAGGGTTATCATTATGAAGGTAAAGAGGTTATTTAAAGGTCTGTTAAGCTCTGCTATTTTAACAGGTTTAATGGCTACGTTTGTTCAGAGTGCGAAAGCTGAGCCACCGCCGATAACAAAAGAGGAAATGGAGAAAGCCTCAAAAATCTACTTTGACAGATGTGCAGGATGTCATGGAATGTTGAGGAAAGGAGCAACAGGACCAGCTTTAACACCTGAAAATTTAAAAAAACGTGGACTTAACACAGAGGCTATTGAAAGCTTTATCTACTATGGTACACCGGGAGGTATGCCAGACTGGGGAAGACAGGGAGTTTTAAGTAAGGAAGAGATTAATCTACTGGCTAGATTTTTACAACACGAGCCACCACCACCACCACTGTTAAGCTGGGAAAAGATAAAGGAAAGTTGGAAAGTCTATGTTCCAGTTGAAAAAAGGGTTAAGAAACCACAAAACAAAAACTGGAGAAACTTTTTCGGTGTTATCTTAAGGGATGTTGGTAAGGTTGCAATAATTGATGGGACAACTAAAAAGCTTGTTAGTATTGTAGATACTGGTTTTGCAGTTCATATTTTAAGGACTTCCGCTTCAGGAAGATATATGTACTCAATCGGTAGGGACGGTAAAGCTACTGTTATTGATTTATGGATGAAAAAACCGTCTAAAGTGGCAGAAATTAAAGTCTGTTATGATGCCCGTTCTATAGACACTAGTAAGTATAAAGGATATGAAGACAAATACGCTGTAGTTGGTTGTTATTGGCCACCTTCATTCGTCATACTGGATGGAGAAACATTAAAACCAATTACCAGACACGCAACAAGTGATTACTACTATGACACTAAAGATTTTGTTAGGGAAGCCCGTGTTGCGTCAATAGTTGCATCACATTACGACCCATTATGGGTTTTAAATATAAAAGAGGCTGGACAGGTTTGGTTAGTTGATTACTCAAAAGTTGATAAAGGTTCTATAAAAATTGATATGATTAATGCAGAAAGATACCTACACGACGGAGGATGGGATTTATCTAAAAGATACTTCCTAGTTGCCGCTAACATGAGAAATAAAATTGTAGTAATTGATACTAAAGATAAAGAGCTTGAGGCAATTGTTGAAGTTGGGACAAAACCACATCCGGGAAGGGGAGCGAATATCAACCATCCTAAATATGGTCCAATATGGTGCACAGGTCATATAGGAGAAAACAGAATAGCTTGTATAGGAACAGACCCTAAAAACCATCCACAGTATGCTTGGAAAGTTGTTAAATGGATAAAATTACCGGGAGAAGGTGGTGGAAATCTTTTTGTAAAAACCCATCCTAACTCTAAATACTTACTGGCAGATAGACCTTTAAACCCAAATCCAGATTTACAGAGAAGTTTATTTGTTTACGATAAGTACTCATTTAAATTGGTAAAAACTTTAAAAGTTCCCAAAAAGTATAAAAAAGTTAGAGCTGTTCACGAGGAGTTTAACAAAGACGGAACAGAATTCTGGATTTCTGTATGGGGTAAGAAAAATCAACCTACCGCTATACTGGTATATGATGCAAAAACTTTAAAACTGAAAAAAGAAATCACTGGAGATTGGATAAGAACACCTACAGGTAAGTTTAACGTTTACAACACAATGAAGGATATTTATTAATGAAACGGATAATATTGATAATCTTAAGCTTGTTCGTTGGATGTTATGGAGTAGAGATAGAGAAAGGGAGCAAACTGTATCGGCAGTACTGTGCCACCTGCCACGGAATAGACAGAACCGGTACAGTTGCTCCCCCTCTTCTACCTATATTTTTAAAGAAATTTTCAAAAAAAAAACTAATCTATATCATCAAAAATGGTATATCTGCTACACAAATGCCTCCATTTCAAAATCTTTCTGAAGAAGATATTAAAAGTATAATCTCCTATATAAAAACACCTGTAAAGATTAACTGGTCTGAAGACAGGATTACTAAATCTATTCAGATAAAAAATTTACCTTCTAAAAATCTGGGTATAAAAGATATAAAAAATGTAGTTGCTGTAGTTGAAAGGGGAAAGCAAAAAGTTTGGATAATGGAAGGAACGAAAGTATTAGACAAGTTTGAATTTAAAAATGTTCACGGAGGTTTAAAGTTTTCACCAGAATTTAGTCTTAAAACTTATAAAGTAAATTATGATTTAAAACAAAATTCTTTAGGATGGAAGGTTTACATTCCTTCAAGGGATGGTTGGATAGGGAGATATGACCTAGACAAAGGAAGATTTTACGGAAAGGTTAGAGCTTGTGTATATTTAAGAAATATATCTTTAGATAGAAAGGGAAAATATATTTTAGCTTCCTGCTGGCTTCCTAAATCAATAGTTATTCTTGATGCAAACAATTTTAAGCCTGTTAGATTTATAAAACAGGAAAATTTAATATCTGCAATATATGAGCTTTATTCAGATGATAAAGCTATTTTCACATACAAAGACAAAGCTGTTATAGGTTTTCTCAACACAAAAGATTTTTCAATTGAATATAAAAAGATAAACGAACCTTATGAAGATTTTTTTATTGACCCTTTTGAAGAGTATATTGTAGGTAGTTCACGGAGAGGAACTAGACTTAACGTTTACGATATAAGGAAAAATAAGGAGATTTTTTCATACCCTATTGAAGGATTGCCCCATCTAGCATCTGCAACATTTTGGTATAAAAATGGAAAGTTTTTCTTTGGAACACATCATATAGGAAAGCCCTATATTACAATATGGCAGATGTATAAATGGGGTTTTGTAAAAAAAGTTAATGTTAAAGGTAATGGTTTTTTCGTTAGAACACATCCAACCACACCTTACCTGTGGACAGATAACGGTAAAGACAAAATAGTTCTTGTTGATAAGAATGATTTTTCAGTTAAAACTGTTCCAACTATAAAAGGAAAAAGAGTTATACATACAGAGTTTTCAGGAGATGGAAATTTAGCATACGTAAGTCTTTACAACAGAGATGGAGCAATTCTTATATATGACAGTATTACCTTAAAGCTTTTGAAAAAATTACCTGCCAGTGTTCCAATTGGTAAGTATAACATTGTTAACAAATCAAGGAAGTATTTACCTGTTCTTTTAGGTAGAGAAGTTTTTTTAACAAAATGTTGGGGATGTCATCATCAGACACAGGAAGCCTTTGCACCATCTTTTAGATGGATTGTTAACCACAGAAAGAAGAGTTTAATTATCTCCCATATAATGAACCCTGAAGCTACCTATAGACAGTTAGGATATGAAAGAAACGCGATGCCAAGACTAAATCTATCAAAGGAAGAACTTAAGGCTATCCTTTCCTATATGATGGAGTTTAAAGATGTTAAGGATAAGTGAGTATATAAGGAAAAGTTTAAAAGGAGAAAGAATAAAGCCTTTTAATGGCGTTATCCTTATATGGAATATTACAAATGTATGTAATCTCTTCTGTCAACACTGTTATTCTGCATCAAACAGTGTAAGGACGGGAGAGTTATCTATAGAAGAAATAAAAAAACAGATACCTTACTTAAAAAAAGCTAACGTTAGATACATTATCATCTCAGGTGGAGAACCACTCTTAAGGGACGATTTATTTGATATTGCAAAACTGTTTAAAGAGAATGGATTTATAACAACCCTTTCAACAAACGGCACTTTTATAGATGAGAGTAATATAAAACAGATAAAGGAATATTTTTCATATGTAGGTATAAGTATAGACGGTGATGAGGATACCCACGATAGATTTAGAGGTATGAAGGGAGCTTTTAAAAAATCTATAAATGCAATTAGACTAATTAGAGATGTGGGTATTAAAGTTGGGATGAGGTTTACAATCACATCAGAAACTTACAAATCAATACCTTTTATATTCAAACTGGCTGAAGATGAAAAGGTTAACAAATTATACTTTTCCCATCTCGTCTATTCAGGGAGGGGTAAAAATCTATCACAGACAGATAAAGGGATTTATAGAAATTTAGTTAAACAGATTATAGAAAAGGCTTTTGAATATGTGGAAAAAGGAATAAATATAGATATTGTGAGCGGGAATAACGAAGCAGACGCAATTTTACTATATCAAATCTTCAAAGAAAAATATCCTGAAAAGGCAAATATTTTATACGAAAACCTTAAGATATGGGGAGGAAATCAGGCTGGAGTTAGAATTGTAGATATAGATTACAGAGGGTACGTAAAGCCTGACACATACTTCCCGTTAAAACTTGGAAACATAAGAGAAAAAAACTTTTACGATATATGGAACTCAAACGGAATACTAACAGAGTTAAGGAAACACCCTAGAAGGATAAAGGGAAAGTGTGAAGAGTGTAGTTATATAGAGATATGCAACGGAAATTCCCGCTCTAGAGCCTACGCAGTTTATGGAGATTACTTTATGGAGGACCCAGAATGTTATATATAATTCTATTTCTATTTATCTTTAATATAGCCTTTGCTGAAAAGTTATACGTTGTTGAAAGGGAAAGGGGAGCAGTTGCGGTTATAGAGGAGGGAAAATTTAAAAGGGAGATAAAAAATCTTGGAAATCTAAACCACGCAGTTATAAAAACAGAAGGAGATTACAGCTACTGTATATCAAGAAACGGTTATTTCTCCAAAATTGATAATATAAAGGATAAACTTGTAAAAAAAATAAAAGCTGGAAACAGTGGTATAGGTTTTACCTTTATAAAGGAATATATAGCAATAGCCCATTATGACCCTAAAAAAATTACAATCTTAACTAAAGATTTAGATATAAAAAAGGAGATATTTACCAATTCAAGAAATGTAGGTATAAAACCTTATAAAAATCTTTTAACATTCTCCCTTATGGATAAAGACGAAATATGGGTATTGGACGCAGACAGAGATTTTAAAACAGTTTATAAAGTAAAAAATGCAGGTAAAATGCCATTTGATGCATTAATAGACAAAAACAGGTATATAGTAGGATTTTTTAAAGAAAAAGGTGTTGGAATATTAGATTTGGACAGATTTATCTATAAAAAAGCAATCTTCCACACAAAAAATAAAGAAGAGATAGTTTTTAAAATTCCACATTTTGGTATGTGGGGAGTTATTGATGATAAAGCTTTAATTCCAGCTGTCGGAGAAAAAAGATGTTATGTAGTTGATATAAAAAGTATGAAAGTTATAAAACATATTGACCTTGTTGGGCTTCCCGTTTTTATATCAGTATCCCCTTTAAAAAACGTAGCAGTTGTAAACTTTAGCGGAGATAAGGACAACCTTTTATCAGTTATAGATTTAAAAAA
>CAZEUK010000003.1:0-16471 GCA_964514535.1 uncultured Aquificales bacterium | reverse complement strand
TTGTGCTTCGTCTGAAGCGTCGTTTATACAGCCGGGTCTTAATCCATCTCCTAATGAAAATGTAACGTCATACTTTTTGAATATATCGCAAATTTTATCAAAGTTTGTGTATAATGGATTTTGTTTTCCGTGGACAGTCATCCACTCAGCTATAATTGACCCACCTCTTGATACTATTCCCATCAATCTATGGTTAACTAATGGCAGATGTTCCCTTAATAAACCTGCATGAATTGTCATATAGTCAACACCTTGTTGTGCCTGTAGCTCAATAATATCTAAAATATCTTGCTCTGTTAACTCTTCTACAGTTCTAACTTCCTTTAAAGCTTGATAGATAGGAACTGTACCTATTGGAACTGGTGAGTTTGCTATTATAGCCTCTCTTATTTCGTTTAAGTTTCCACCTGTAGACAAATCCATAACAGTATCAGCTCCATACTTAAGAGCAACTCTTAACTTTTCAAGCTCTGTTTCAACGTTAGATACTACCGCAGAATTACCTATATTTGCGTTAACTTTACATTTTACTGCAATACCTATTCCCATAGGTTCTAACTCGTAATGATGAATATTTGCAGGAATAACTAATCTTCCCTCTGCAACCTCTTTTCTTATAAGCTCTGCAGGTAAATCTTCCCTTTTAGCAACATATTCCATCTCTGGTGTTATAACTCCTTCCCTTGCATAATCCATCTGGGTTTTTCCATAGGTTGTACTTCTGGGAACTCTATATTTGCTCATTTTAAAAACCTCCTATAGTTGACTTTGTTAGACTTAGGATTTAGACAAATTATAAATTAATTAATAGATTAAAAAAGTGATTATATATCATAAAGTTAAAATCTTAATACCACTCAATAATTTCAAATGTTATAGGTATTTCAACAATAAAGTTATCCTTTGGTGGATATTTATGATACTTTCTTACAAACTTAGGAACATATTCCTTTATTATACGGATAGCACCTTCATCTAAAACATTGTATCCACTGCTTATAATTATTTTTATACTCTTTTCATCTACCGTCCCATCTTTATTGATTTTAAATCTTACTATTAAACTACCTTCTAATTTTAATCTTTTAGCCATTGGTGGATATAAATCTTTCCTTCTAGCTAACTGATTTAAATATCTGTTTAATTCCCTTACATATTCGCTAACGTCAACATCCTTTTTAATCTCTTCTTCTACATTATCCTTCTTACCTAACTCAAATATGCTTTCTTTTCCCGCCAAGTTGCTTATGGATAACTTTCTATTAACTTGGGTTGTATTGGTATTATCTTCAGCTTTAGCTAAATTATCATCTGTCTTATTTAAGTTATCCTTTAAAATCTTCTCTTCTTTTTTATTAACTTTTTCCTTTTTTACAACCTTCTTAACAATTTTTTTAGATATAGTCTTTTTTGTAACTTTTTTAGGCTTAGAAAATTTTTTAACTTTTTTATGAACTTTAACTTTCCTAGAAATAATTTTTTTCTTTACAGGTTTCCTTTTTATAAATTTATTTCCTTTTTTCTCCGACTTAGCTAACTTTAAACGTTTAACAGTTTTATCAGATAATTTTTTTTCTATCTTAGGTAAGTATATATATATCTCCTCTATTTTTTCCTTCTTTTTCTCCTGTTTTGGCGGTTTTATTAAAAATACAAATAGAAAGTAAATAGAAATATGCAAAACAATAGAAATAAGAATTGCAAAAGGTAATATATATTTTGAACTTTTCAAAATCCAGTAAAACTTATCTTATAAAGTTTGATAAAAACATTGCGGTAACTGTATCCATAGTTTGAACGTGATTAATTAACCAAGGAACAAAATGATTTTCTATGTAAGCTTTTATTAAATCTGGATTTTTATTTTTATCCCATTCTTTTTTTAATTGGTTTAGCTCCATTCTAACTCTGTCGTGCTCACCTCTATGCATAGGATATGCAAAAAAGTTGTATTTTTCCATTAATTCTTGTTCAAAAGAAAAATGTTTTTCAACATCTTCTATAAATTCATTTAATAATCTATCTATTTCTTCAAAATTATCACCTTTAACTGTTGCATCATACAGAGAGTTTAAAATATCTAATTCTGTTTGATGTATATTATTCATATCTTCAAGGGCTACTTTCGGTAATTCTTCAAATGAGATAATCATCCTTTAATACCTGCCAAATTTAATTTTTCCACATTATAACATCATAACGTTTTTGTTTTATTTGATAAAAATCAACAAAATGTTTAAACTTTCCTTTTTTGTCATAACTATTTGTAATAAAATTTTTGTATAAATATTAATCTAGGAGTTAGAAATATGAATGATTGTATATTTTGTAAGATAGTTAATAAAGAAATACCTGCAACTGTTGTTTATGAAGATGATTTAATTATGGCTTTTAGAGATATTAATCCTCAGGCTAAAACTCATATATTAATCATACCTAAAGAACATATACCTAATAATCTTTATTTGGAAGGAAGACACAAAAGTTTAATTGGTCATTTAATTCTAAAGGCTAACGAGATTGCTAAAAAGGAAGGTATAGCAGATACAGGTTTTAGATTAATAGTTAACTGTGGAAGGGATGCAGGACAGGAAGTTTTCCATATCCATTGGCATCTGTTAGGTGGTGAACCGTTAGGTAAATTAGTTTGTAAGGGTTAATTATGGATAATATTAAAGAGATTAATATAAAGGGTATGTTATGCCCTACCCCTTTAGTCCATCTTTCAAGGGAATTGAATAAAATTAGAACTGGTGAAAGGCTAAAGGTTATCGCAGATGCTCCAAACTTTGATAACGATTTAAAAATTTGGTGTCATCAAACAGGTAATAAGTTAGTATCTTTAGAGAGAAAAGATGGAGATTATATTGCCATTATAGAAAGGGGTAAAGGTTGGCACGGAGATACATTTTTAGAGAAAGTTAGATTTTATGCGATAGGTGTTAAACTCCATCTCGTTATGTTTTTACTGGAGATACTTAAACCTAAGAAACCAAAGTATTTAATAACTTTTATATCAATACCTGAAGGTTTTAGGGCTATAGATTTCTTAGAGAAAAGGGGTATTAATGATTTTATAACTTTACCCGTTCCTAATGAGATATACGAATACTGTGGAGTGGTGATAGGTTTTAGAGATAAAAATAGGGCAGTAGAGATTTTTAAATTATTACAGTCTGAAGGTTTTGGAGTACAGGATATACATATAGTTGATAAGAATAAGAATTATCCAATATTAAATATTTAGTTAATCTTGTTTGAGGTGTGGTTTTTATGAATAGATTTAAGGATAGAAGGGGTTTTACACTTTTAGAACTGTTAGTCGTATTAGTTATACTTTCCCTCTTAGCCGCTCTAGTTGTACCAAAAATTTTTGGAACTGTAGATGAAAGTAAGATAAAAACTGCAAAGATACAGTTGAAAGAGATAAAAAGGGCTTTAGAGATGTATAGATTAGATAATGGCAGTTATCCAACGACAGAACAGGGATTGGAAGCATTGGTAAAAAAGCCTGAAATACCACCTATACCTAAACATTGGAAACAGTATTTAGACAGAGTACCAAAAGACCCTTGGGGTAATGATTACATCTATATATATCCTTCAGATAAACATCCTTTTGAACTTAAATCTAAAGGACCTGACGGAGAGTTAGACACTGAAGATGACATATCCGTCTGGGATGATAATAGTTGATGATAAAAATTTTTTAAATAAAAAGGAAAAAAAGGAATTATAGCTTAATTTTCCCTTTATATTTCTTAGATAACTCCCTTTTTAAATCCCTCTCTCTTATAGCCTGTTTCTTTTCATATTTAGCCTTTCCTTTAGCTAAAGCTATCTCTAACTTTGCTTTACCATTTTTGAAATATAATTTAGTCGGAATTATTGTATATCCCTTTTCTTGAACCTTTCCCATTAACTTTAAAATTTCCCTTTTATGTAGTAATAACTTTCTCTTTCTATAAGGGTCGTGTTGTAGTTTTGAAGCAGGCTTGTAAGGGGCAATATACATATTTATTACAAATGCTTCTCCGTTATCTATTCTGACAAAACTATCCCTTAGATTAACCTGTCCTTCCCTTATTGATTTTACCTCCGAACCTTGTAAGACCAATCCTGCCTCGTAGGTGTCTATAATGTTGTAGTTATGGTATGCCTGTTTATTTGTAGCAACAACTTTTATATTACTCATAATTTAAAACCTCTAAACTTAATTCTTTTCATCAAGTATTCCACTTAATTTTAGTAATGCGTTTATATCTGCATCTCTACCTGCAAAGTTTTTAAATAACTCCTTCGCCGATTTACTACCACCTTTAGATAAAAACTCTGTGTATAAACTGTCTGCTAACTGGTCATTGTATATTCCTGTATCTACAAACATAAAGTATGCGTCTGCACTTAACACTTCAGCCCATTTATAACTGTAATAACCTGCCGAGTATCCACCTGCGAATATATGGCTAAACTGCCACTGGAATTTGTTATATTCAGGTGGTTTTATAACTGCCACCTCTTCCCTAACTTCATTTAGAATTCTTTGAACATCTTCAGCATTATATTTATCTAAATGTATTTTAATATCAAATAGTCCAAATTCTAACTGTCTTAACATTGCTAATGCAGATTGAAAATTTTTAGCCTCTTTTAATCTATCTAACATCTCCTCAGGTATAGGCTCTCCAGTTTCATAATGTTTTGCAAAAAGTTTTAAAACCTCTTTATCGTATGCAAATTTTTCTAAAAATTGTGATGGAAACTCTACAGCATCCCATTCAACACCAGCTATTCCACTGATAAAAGGCTCTTTTACCTCACTTAATAGATGGTGTAAGGCGTGTCCCATCTCGTGAAACAAGGTTTCTACATCGTAAGGTCTAAGTAGAGATGGGCTATTTTCTGTTGATGGTGAAAAGTTCGCTACTATATGGGCAACAGGTTTAACAATATTTCCTTCCTCATCTTCATGATGGGAAATCCATTCATCCATCCAAGCACCGTCTCTCTTTCCTTCCCTCGCTTCCAAATCAAAATAAATTCTTCCTATTAGTTTGTCCTCTCTGTAAACATCGTAAACTTCAACTGTATCATCCCATACGGAAGTGTTTACCTTTTTAAAGTCTAACTTAAGTAATTTGTTTAAAAACTTAAATAAACCTTCCAAGGTCTGTTTTTTCTCAAAGTAAGGTTTGTAAGCCTCGTCATCAACGTTATACTTCTGTTTTTTCAATTTTTCCGAGTAGTAAGCAAAGTCGTAAGCCTCAACTTTTCCTTCTAATCCAATTTTTTTAGCAAACTCGTTTAACTCTTTATACTCTTCCTCGCCTTTAGGTTTACTCTTTCTAGCAAGCTCAGTTAAAAAATTTATAACTTCTTCTGGGCTTTCTGCCATCTTAGTTTTTAAAGAAAGCTCAGCGTAATTGTTAAAACCTAACAGTCTAGCTTTTTCATACCTTAAAGCTAATATTTCCTCTATCAATTTTTCATTTTCAGGTGCTCTGGTGGTGTACGCTTTGTAAAGCTCTTCTCTTAAACTTCTGTTTGAACCGTAGGTCATATAGGCTATATAACTAGGTTGTTGTAATGTAAATCTATATACAGTCTTTCCGTCCTTTTCAGTTCTAGCTTTCTCCAACTCAGATTTTGGTATTTCCTTAACATCTTCAAAATCTTCAATTAAAAGCTCATAACTGTTTGTTGCATTTAAAAGATTTTGTGCATACTGATTTTGAAGTTGGGACAATTTTATATTTATCTCTTTTAATCTTTCCCTCTTATCCTTGTCTAGATTAACCCCTCCAAGCTCAAAATCTCTTATTAAGTTTTCCAAAACTTTTTTTTCTTCCTGATTGAGATAATCTTTTTCTTCCTCGTATATCTCTTTAAAAGCTTTATACAGTCTTTCATCTTGCTCTAGATTTGAAAAATACTCTGTTATTTTAGGAAGTAATTCAGAGTAAACTTTTTGTGTAATCTCACTGTTCTTTACATAGTTTAGATGGGCTATAGGTTGGAATAACCAGTTTAAACGTTCATGCATTAATTGATAAGGCTTTACAAAATTTTTAAAGTTTTTCTCTTTCAATTTTAATAAATCTTCTATTTTTCTCTTGTTTTCTTCTATATGCCTTAATACTTTTTCCTTCTGCTCTTCTAAATTTTTATCAGATATATTAAACTCAGGGAATTTATACATAATTGCTTAAAAACCTCCATTGTTTATTATTAAAAATTATAATAAAGACAGATTGGAAGATAGGAAAAATTTTTTAAAGACTATACTTTAAAGGTTTATTTTGGATAAACCTTTTTATTTCCTCAACTGTCGTGTCTAAAATCCTTTCAGATGCGTCCTTTGTGTAGTATGCCAAATGTGGAGATATTATAACATTGTCCTCCTGAAGTAGATAAGATTTTTCTAATAACTTCTCAAATTTTATAGCAGGTATTTCTTCTTTTTTTAACTCCTTTTCCTGTAAATGAACCTCTTCAGTATCAATTGTATCTATAGCAACTCCACCTGCAAGCCTACCTTCCTTTAAAGCTTCAACGATAGCGTCAAGCTCAACTACTTCACCTCTAGAAACGTTAATTAACATTGCATTTCTTTTTGTCAGTTTAATATTAAATTTGTTTATAAGCTTATGGGTTGATTTTGTATAGGGAAGATGAACTGTTATAACATCCGAATTCATTAAAAGCTCTTCTAAACCTACATACTTAACGTTATATTTTTGTATAAGCTCTTCTTTCCTTGTTCTATCATAGGCAAGTATTTTCATTCCAAATCCATGGGCTATTCTAACAACATTAGCTCCTATCCTTCCAGTTCCTATAACTCCTATTGTCTTTCCCATTAAATCAATACCCATTAAACCATATCTGTTAAAATCGTGTTTTATTAATCTCTCTATCATAGGTTTAAATTTTCTCGCTAATGCGAGTATTAAAGCAAATGTAAACTCTGCAACTGTATTGTTACCATAATCAGGAATGTGAGAGACTTTTATACCTTTCCTTTTTGCATAATCAATATCTATGTGGTCGTATGAAGCAGAACGGGTGATTATTAACTTTAAGTTTGGTAATTGGTCTATAACTTCTTTATCTATTTTGGAGTAAATGAATATACTTATAATGTCTGCATCTTTGTACTGGGACACGTTAAATTTATTCAATGCGTCATTTGTAAACTGAAAATTTCCAGTAATATTGAGCTGTTTTAGTTTTCTCTCTAAATGCAGTTTTTCCCAATTTTCAACACCAAAGAAATAAATATTCATAAATGTTTCCCCTAAAATTTAGGCTAATTTTTCGTTTATTATATCAAAACTGTAAAAATAATAATTTTTAACTTCTAATTGCCTCTACAGGATTTAATCTTGAAGCTTTTAAAGCTGGATTTATAACTGAAAGTAATCCAACTATTATTGAGACAGTTAAAGCTATAAAGAAACCTATTACAGAGAAATAGATGGGAAAATCTGCTATCTGTTTTAAAAATTTTGAACCTATATATCCTAATAAAAATCCTAAAACTCCACCTAAAGATGTTAATATTACAGCCTCCAGTATAAACTGAGCTAAAATATCTCTCCTTTTAGCTCCCATACTTCTCCTTATACCTATCTCCTTTCTTCTCTGTTGAACTGAAAGTAAAAATAGATTTGCTAAAACGAAACCTCCTACCGTTAGAGATATTCCAGAAGATACCCCTAAAAATATAATAAGACTACCTGTTAAAGCCATTAAAAATCTTAAAATCTCAGAAGGAGTAAGTATAAAAAATTGGTCTGGGTCTCCTTTTATATAAGCTAAAAACTGTTTCAATCTTTCAACTTCTTCAGAGATATTAACGCCTTTGTAAAATCTAATACGAATTGCAGATATATACTTAGGGTCATGGTTAATCTTGTACATTACAGTCGTGTAAGGGAGTAATACCCTGTTATCTAGATTTCTTCCTGTTATAGTCGTTCCTTTAGGTTCTAAAACACCAACTATTTTACAAGGTGTGTTATTTATAAATATCTCCTTACCTAAAGGTTCTTCATCTTTACTGAATAACTCCTTTACTACGTACAAACCAACAACACAACTAAATTTTTTTTCCTTAATATCTTCATCTGTAAAAAATCTTCCTTTCAGTAAATACCAACTCCAAGCTTCCTCGTAATTTGTATCTACTCCGTAAACTGTCGTGTTTATAAGATTATCTCTTCTTCTAATCTTAGTTTTGTATATTATGATAGGCATTATTAATTTTATATTTGGAAAATTTCTTTCTATTAAGTGTAAATCTGTAATAGTTAACGTTTTGTTCCTCTCCCTTATACCTTTCTTCTCTTGAGACCCACCGAAAATTAAAATACTGTCAGGTCCAAAACTTTCCACAACGTCGTAAGCTTTTCTGAAAGCCCCTTCCACAGAAGCAACTATAATTGATAGGGAAGCTACACCTAAGCTTATACCTATAATTGAAAAAATAGCCCTTAACTTGTAATACTTAACTGAATTAAGTATATGATTAAGAAGAATAAAGATTTTCATTATTTTGTTTTAAATCTTACAGTAGTTATAGCCCACTGTGTCTCATTACCTTCAATTTTATTGAACTTCCAAGATTTTATATACTCTATTATCTGCATATCTAAATTTGGGTCTCCAGTCTTTTTTAGAAGTAAAACATTACTTACCGTTCCGTCTGGAGTTATCCAGATTTTAACCTTAATACTTTTAGGAAGTAAGGCTAACTTTGTTTTTATCACAGGTGGTTCAGGCATATAAACTAAAATTCTCTCTTTAGCCGTTCCTTCCGTTCCTTTCTCATACTCTTTAAGCTTTTTACCAAACTGTAGTTCTTTTCTTATCGGAGATATTGTTTTTACACCTTTTAGCAGTTGTGATGGATTACCTTCCTTTATTCCTTCAAGTTTTTCTATAGATGATAAATCTTTTCCAGTTCCAACTAAATCGGGAGATTTTGGTGGTGTTAAACTGTATTCGTTATCTATAGGTGGTGTTTTTGGTGGAGGTGGTAATTTTTTCTCAACCTTTTTCTCATTTTTTATTATATTAGGTGTCTGTTTGGTTATAACCTTTTCTTTTTTATTTTTTGTAATTGCTTCATTCTTTTTAGTTTCAATTTTCTCTTTAGATGTTATCTCCTTCTTAGTCTTAGGTGGTAATACATTTTTAGGTTTATTAATTACATTTTCCCTTTTTACAACCTCTTTTGTTCCCTTTTGAATTTGTGCCGGTTTTACTTCCTTTTTTACTTTTTTTTCAGCCTTTTTTTCACCTGATATAACTTTTTCTTTTTTATCTAACTTAACTTGTTGCTCTTTAACCTTTTTAGGTTTAATCTCTATTTTTTCTTCCTTTTTTAATTCTATAAATCTTATTTTAGGTTCATTGTTTATTTTAGGTGGATTAACAATTTTTGATATTGTTGAAAAGAAGGTTAATATAAGGAAGTTAAGGAAAAGTGATAGGAGTAAAGAGTAATAAAAAACCTTTTTATTAAAATAACCTTTCTTGTTTAAAGTTAAAGACATAAGTTATTTTCACTTTTAAGATTTTTATATGGGGGATAAACCCCCCTTTAAATATATATCTTATTTGTTTACTCTTTCTTTTAATGCTTTTGCCGCAGAGAATACAACAACTTTTCTTGCAGGTATTTCCATAGGTTCGCCAGTTCTTGGATTTCTACCTTTTCTTGCCTTTCTTTCCCTAACGTTGAAAACACCTAAACCGGGTATGGCTATTCTCTCTCCCTTTTCTAATGCTTCTGATAAAGCGTTTACAAAAGCACTTACACATCTTTCAGCTTCTACTTTTTTTATTCCTGCTTCTGCCGCAATTTTCGCTACTAGCTCAGCTTTTGTCATTTTAACCCTCCTTTATTAAAGTATTAACTCATTTTTAAAGTTTACCTTAGATTTTAATAGTTAAATATAAATAATGTCAATAACAATTATCTTCCTCTAACTAAGGATAGTCCTCCATCAACAACAATCGTTTGACCTTGTATCCATTTTGCGTCATCTGTACATAAAAATCCAACAACCCCCGCTATATCCTCAGGTTCTCCCATCCTTCCTAACGGAGTTAATTTAATAGTTCCTTCTTTTACCTCTTCATAATTTGGAAAAAGTCTTATAGCGTCTGTATCAATAGGACCACCTGATACAGTATTAACATTAATACCTTTTTCTCCCATTTCAACCGCCAAATATCTCACTAACGCTTCTAATGCAGATTTAGCCGCTCCGTGAATTGCATAGTTAGGCATATAATCTTTTGTTCCTGTTGAAGATATTGCAATTATTTTTCCATCTCTACCTTCCATAAGCTTTACAGCCCTTTGAGAAGCCCAGATAAAACCCATAACAGTTATATCAAAAATTCTCCTAGTTCCCCTTTCCTTTAATCTTAAAAACGGTGCAAATCCTCCTACAACTTCTCTACCAGATGCAACAGCATTACTAACAAATATATCTAGATAACCAAAGTTATCTTTAATGTAATCAAATGTTTTATCTATATCTTCTTTTTTTCCAAAGTCTCCTTGAATTGCAAAACCTTTAACTCCCCTTTCCTCAATTTCTTTAACCGTCTCTTCAGCCCTTTCCTTATTTTTGTAGTAGTTGATAATAACATCTGCTCCCATATCTGCCAGTTTTAAGGCAATTGCCTTACCTATACCTCTACTACCACCAGATATAAAAGCTAACTTACCTTTTAACGGTTTACAATCCATTAAACGCCTCCAAAATTTTTTAAATTGATTATAATTAAATTACAGTTTTATTAAAATGTTATTAAATTTTGGAGATAAAAAGAAAAGGAGAAGGAGAAGGATTTTTTAATATACGAAATTTAGTTGAACCCAGTATTTTGTAGTATCATTTTTTCCGTATGAATTACCACCAGATACATATCCGTCCTTTCCATTATACACTGCACCTTTTAAGAGTAATGAAAGATGTTTCCCAAACTTTTTAATATAAGCGAAATCCCATTCTGAACCTATGTTATCTCCGTTTACACCGCCTGTTCCATTTGGATTTTTATCAGATTGAAAATCTAAATAAGCCACTACAAATTTACCAAATACAGGATGTTTATAGCCTAAACTTACCTTTAATTCATTCATACCAAAATCATAACCATTTGCAGAACCTCTAAGAAGAACGTCTGACCAACCTTCAAACTTATGTAGTGTTGCTAAAGGAGTTGAGAAACCTTTGTCTTTATTATTTTTGTCTCCAAAGTGTGTATATTCAACTCCTCCGAAAAATGTTCCAATACTACCTGTATTAAATGCCAAATTTCCACCTAATCTGTAATAACTTGTGTCTATGTCAGGTTTTTGTTGTAGATTATCATTTTCATAAGGGTCTCTTTGAACTGCATATTCACCTAAATATGAAAACTTTAAACCATTTCCTAAATCTATCTTTCCATCAGCTTTAACACCGTAGGTGTTATGAACGTCTGTAATTAGATAACCGAATGCTTTTACCCTTACAGCAGGAATAACTTTATAACTAACATCAATAATAATTGGCATTTTATCAGCTTTCCAATCTGTATTAAATCTGTCTAAAATACCTTTTCTCTCGTATATACCAGCTATTAAGATATTCAATCCTTTTATCGTGTTATCTTGAATTCCTACAACACCAAAAGATTGTGGCATCTGTCTCCAATCAACTGTCCCTATAAATCTGTGGTCGTCTATAGCAACATACTTTCTACCAAAGAATAAAGTCGTTTTGTTAATTGTGTAAGATATGTAAGCCTGAGTAAGTCTAGCGTTATCAGGGTCAGCTACGGTTTCATAATTATTTTTTTGTGGATTGTAATCATCAACTAATGCTTCAACATCAACACCTTCTAAAACAGCGTTTAAACCGTCAATTTGGAACAATCCATTTAGCTTTACACCTACTTTAATTCTTGTGGTTAAAGCTTTTGCGTCTTTAATATTCGGAGTGTTTGATTGATGAACATACTCATACCTAGGTCTTATTTGAACGTAAGGCTTAATACTATTTACAGGTTTATCCAAAATTCCTTCAGCTTTTACTTGGTTAAGTTTACCTGACATTAAAAATCCAGTACTTACAAATAAAGCTAATGCCCCTAAAGGTAAAATTTTAGTTTTCATCTCCCTTCCTCCAAAAATTTTAGTTTATATAGCCTTTTATATGGCCTTTATAAACAATGTTTTCAGCTCTAACATTTTCGTCGTTTAACATATCAGGAACTTCATTACTTAACTGCTCTAGGTATTTCTGTGCTTTTTCCCATTCTTCTTCAGAGTAAGAAAAGACCATATTTGCAGTTAAAACATCAGGTATCAGCTGAATTTGTCTTAATTTAAATGCTTCTTCGCTAGTTTCTTCTGCCTCTATAATCACTATAATTCTTCCCTGTTCGTCATATAGATGAACTTCACATAAACCACTTTCCTCAAGTGCTTTTACAACTTCTTTTACCTTTTCAGGTTTAGTTATAACTACCACACTTGATATATTCATTATCTAAACCTCCAAAAATATATTTTTCCGTCATCACAACCTGTAATTAACTCCCTGTCATTTATAAACTTTATAACGCTTGGTGTTGCGGTATGTCCTTTAAGGGTAGTGATAAAATCGCCTGTGTCAGTTTTAAAGATTTTAACGTTATACTTTTCGTCGTATAGGTAAGCTCCAAACTTACCTGAAGGACTTAATCCTACTGAAAAGACCATAAAATCATTAGAGTGAAGTATTCTATATTTATTCGTTTTAAGGTTGTAATAAACTGCCTTTTTGTCTCTGCTACCGTTTATTATTCTGTCCTTTTTAAAATCTACGTCAAAGGATTTGTCTTTGTTTAATTCTTCTATTTTCTTAATAATTTTCCCAGTTTTAATATCTATAATCCTAGTATCTCCGCTTTCATCGGTTAATGCTAACTTATCTCTAGCTTCATTAATTTCCATATCTGAAAAGAAAGACATTCCTACAGCTTTTCTGTAAACAACCTTTCTGATTGAAATGTTATAAAGAACAATCTCATCTCCACTTAATCCCATTATTACCTTTTGATTATTTACAAATCTAACTCTGTAAGCAGGTATGTTTTGAGACCAATTAATTAATTTAGTTAATTTATTGTTTTGATATATGTATAACTCCCTACCTCCCCTATTTCCCTGAACAACTGCTACTATAGTTTTTCCGTCTGGTGATACATCAACAGAAAAAACCTTTGGTGGTTGTAGTTCTCCCATAAAATCTTTGAATTTAGGGAACTGTATAGATTTAATCTTTTTTTTACTTTTTAAATCTAAAATATCTATTTTTCCCATCTCTGTTGCTACATACACCCTGCCGTTATGTATTGCAATATCACTTACAGCACCACTTACTTTTATAACCTTTTCCAATTTTGCTCCTGCAAATGTGTTGACTACTAAAACAAGCAAAATAAAAACAAGCGGTGCTAAAAATTTTTTCATTTTTCTATCTCCCAACCTTTAGTTTTTGATTGGATTAATCTCTATAGCTCTTGAAGGGCAAACATTTACACAGAAACCACAACCATTACACAGAGATAAATCTATCTTTGGTCTGAATATACCTTCAAACTTAATTGCATTCTCTAAACATGGGTCTTTACAACTAAAACACATTATTCCATTCCAAGCCATACATCTATCTGTGTTTATTGATATATCCATATAGATTTTTGCAGGTTTGTCCTTTGATAAAACACCAAATTGACAGGCTTCAACACATTTTTCGCAAAAGGTACAACCGTTTAGATTAAAGACCACATAGGGCGAACCATCTTTAAATCTTTTTAATATATTTTCCTCACATACTTTTACACATAATCCATCACAGTCTTTACATAATGAAAAATCTCCATTTTCCGAGTAAGGCGGTCTTATTAATTTGTATTCTTCTTCATAATTTTCCGCTTCTACGTTGTTAGATTTATTATCTTTATTTTTTTCTTCATTTATTAAAGAAGGTAAAAAGGGAAAGGATTTAAAAAACTCCCTTCTGTTTATTTTTCTTTTCATTATTTAACACCTTCTAACAACTCTTTATACAGCAAAGACTTTTTTGTTGCTTCAGGATTTTTATAATCAGGTTTAAATGTGTTTTTAACTAATGGTTTAGCGTTAGCTTGAGGAACGTGGCATTGGGAACAGTTATATCTTGCAGGGTCTATATCTTTCAATTTTACAATTTTACCTTCAGGTAGTTTTCCAAAATCTATAAAGTGTGTTGGTGGTAGAGGAGTAGCTCCAACACTTTTTGCAACTTCAGGTCTATGACATCCTAAACATGCGTTGTTATTTTTAGTTATAGGTAATAATCCATCTACACTGTGAGGTATTAATGGTGGTGCATTTTGATAAGACCTTTGAAATCTTTTTGCCTGTCCCGGTGGTGCTTTTGTGTACTCTGCAGGTGGTGGTGCAGTAGGTTTTGTTAAATCGTCTTTTCTCAATCCTAACTCCTTCTCATCTATAACAGGAGCGTTTTTTGTTGCCTCTTCTGTAGTTTTCCCCCCACTTTGACAGCTTAAAATTAAGCCTGCCATTCCAAAAACTGCCAATGAAGAAACAATAAACTTTTTAGTTATCATTTCCCTTTTCCTCCCTTTTTATTGGTGTAAATCTAAATCCAAAATTTAATGCGTCATCATTACATACCTCTATACATCTGCCACAGTTTATACATTCTCCAGACTTAACAACTGCACTTTCCTTAGTTATCATCCATAAAACCTGTTTTTCAGGACAGATATTTTTACAGTTCATACAGGCTGTACATTTATCTAAGTCATATTTAACTCTTATTACAGAAGGTTTGCTTATTAGTGAGTAGAAAGCTCCCAAAGGGCATAAATGACCACACCAGCCATTCTTTACAACGAATAAATCAAAAAGGAAAACTGCAAGTATTATAGTCCAGCCGAAGCCCATACCAAATATTAATCCTCTGTGGGTCATTCCTATTGGACTGATTAATTCAAAGGCAGATGTTCCAAATATAAAGGAAAGGATTAATCCTAACGCTAATATCCAGTATCTAGTTTTTCTTGATATTCTTAACTGCCATTCTTCCCTGTGTAATCCAGTTTTTACCCTTATCCAGTTTGCTAAATCTGTAATCATATTTACAGGACAGACCCAGCTACAGAACGCCCTACCACCTATAAGTGAGTAAAAGAGTAGTATCAGTATTGCTCCCACTATCACATCCATGGCTAACATTGAACCTGCAACGAGTAGTTGTAAGACTGCGTAAGGGTCAGCTAAAGGTATAACTCCAAATAATTTTGATGTGCTCAAGTTCCCCTGAACTATCTGCCAGCCGTACATATTTCCGCCGATATACAGACCTAGTATTGTTAATTGGGTAATTCTTCTTAGAATTAAAAATCTATGTTTGTATAAAAAATTATTCTTCATCTAATAAATCCCCCGTATTCAGATAATCTTCTGGTTTTTTCTCACTTCTCGGGGTTATCGTTTTTTGAATACCTTTAGAACCTTCAAGTCTTTTTTCATCACTCTTTTCCCAACCTTTTATGTAATGCTTGCCAACTCTTCCTAAAGCAACTTCCCTAGGTAAAACATGAATGGCAGGTTTTTCAGTGACACAGGCATACTCACATAAACCACAACCGGTGCAAACATCTGCGTAAACAGTCGGTAGTAAATAAGCGTGCCTTCCTGTTCTTTTATTTCTTCTATACTCAAGTTTTATAGCCTCTCCCAACAGTGGACAAGCTCTATAACAGGCATCACACTGTAAACCCCAGTATGCTATACAGTTCTCATCGTCAACTACAGCAACACCCATTTTAGCTTTAGTTATATCTAACTCTTCCTTTCCATCTTTATAAGATGTTAGTAATTTTGTATCTAAAGCTCCTGTAGGACAGGCAACTGCACAGGGTATATCCTCACACATATAACAGGGTATTTCCCTTGGAACAAAATAAGGTGTTCCTAAAGGAACATTCTTAGGATACAGATACATATTTTCCTGTTTAGGTTTATGGTCTCCGGGGGCGGCAAGTCTTAAAGTTGCTGTTTGTTTTGTTTCATCAGGGTTGTTTTCTCTGTTTTTACAAGCTTCAACACACATTCCACACTTTATACACTTACGAATAAAATCTTCTTCAGGAAGAGCCCCCGGTGGTCTGAGGGCTAACTGGCTTGATTTTGCTTCGTTTACATAACCTCCCCAAACTACACCACCGAGGGTTGCAATCCCTATTCCCTGAAGTGTTCTAACTAAAAACTTTCTCCTATCTGTATTTTTTGGCTTTTTATTTTCAGCCATGATTTATTCCTTTATGCTTTATAAATCTTAACTGCACATTTTTTATAATCTGTCTGTTTAGAAATTGGGTCTGTAGCGTCAAGTGTAACCTTGTTAAT
>CAZEUK010000002.1:0-17221 GCA_964514535.1 uncultured Aquificales bacterium | reverse complement strand
AAAAATATTATAAACAGATACGATTTGATAGGAAATTAATTTAAAAAATTAAAATTTAATTGTAATTTCCATATTCTCTAGCCCTTTCATTTTAAATTCTTATTAAAACTTTCTTTTAGCATCAATCCGGATAGAAAGGCTACAGCGGCGGCAAACATAAGATAAATAGATGGTGAGGCTAAATTATTTGTGTATTTGATTAATAAAGTTGCTATTAAAGGTGAAGTTCCACCAAATATTGCAAAAGGTAGATTATAACCTAACGAGTAGCCTGTGTTCCTTACCTTTGTAGGAAATATCTCAACTAAAGTTGTCGGTAATACTGCCATAAAACCTGCCGTTATTACTGCAAATATGATTAATCCTAACTGTGCATTTAGCACGCTTCCAGAAGATATATAAACAAATAATGGGTATGCAAACATAAAAGTTAATCCTGTAGATAAGAGTATAAAAATTTTTCTTCCAAATTTGTCAGATAAATAACCAAAAATTGGTATAAGAAAAGCTAGAACAATCATACCTACAGTGTTTATAGTTAAAGCGGTTGATTTAAGTAAATGGACAAATTTAATAAGGTGTTGTGCTAGATAAACGAATAAAGTGTAAAACCCTACCGCCTGAAACACACTTAAGAAGAAAGTTTTTAAAAACTCTCCTCTGTAATTTTTCAATAAATCTAATATTGGGTTTTTATCTATCTCCTTTCTTATCTCTAATTCTTTAAACTTAGGGGTTTCCTCTATATTCCTTCTAACATAATAACCTAAAAATCCTAAAATTATTCCGGTCATAAATAGAATTCTCCATCCATAACTGTACAATGCGTCTTCAGAAAGTATTTTTGTTATAAATGCACTGGATGCAGAACCTAAAAGAATTCCAATTACTGCACCTAATATTGCTATACTTCCAAATAAACCTCTTTTACTCTTAGGGGCGTGTTCTACAACGAAAGATACAGAAGTTGTATATTCCCCACCAACTGATAATCCTTGAGTTATCTTTAATAATGTTAAAAGTATAGGGGCAAGTATTCCAATCTGATAGTATGTAGGCAGTAAACCAATGGCTGTTGTGGATATGGCCATTAAAATTATAGAAATCATTAAGGCTTTTCTTCTTCCTATTTTATCACCTAGAAAGCCAAAAAAGGTTGCTCCGATAGGTCTTGCTATAAATCCTACTGCAAAAACTGCAAAGGCTTTTATTAATTCTGTAGTTGGGTCATTAGATGGAAAAAAAAGCTTTCCTATAATACCTGCTAAGTATCCGTAAACTACAAAATCATACCACTCTAAAACATTACCAATCATTCCTGCAATTAAAACTTTTTTAACGTGGCTTGAATTTTCCAACTGCAAACCTCTAAATAACAAAATATTTTTTTAAATTATAAGATTATTAACTTAAATTCGGAAATAATATCTGTATATTTTGTTAAAAGCTTGATTTAAGCTAATTTAACGCTAATTATCTTATTTAAATCTATACCTTAATATCTTTTGAACTTCAGTTAAATTATTAATTGTTATCTAATTAACTAAGGGCTTTTGATAAAGTTATAAAACTAAGTTTGTAAAATTATTAACAAAATAATGTTAGTTCTACAGATTATAAAAAAAAGGAAAAAGGAAAAAGAAGAAAGAAAGAAGGGGGCTCAGGGGGGCTTCTTAAACTTCTATCTTATTCTTTTCAAACTCTTTAAGAATATCTAAAGCTCTATACGCACTTTCAAAAGAAGGGTTGTTTAAAAACTCTTTTATCATTAACTCCAGTTTATCTTTTTTATCTGAAGATTTTACACTATTATCATTATAAACTATTTCATCATTAACAAAATTTAATTTGATACTTGAGTTATTATTTTGCAATATCCATTCCCTTTTTATATAAGGATACTCCCAAGCTACCTTTATTGTAAACTCTTGTTTATCCGTATTCCCTTTTACTTTGATTATTCCATTTACATTCTCTATCTTTTTTATATTAAAACTTCCAAAAAGATAATTCAATATGTATAAATCGTGCCAAGCTAAATCAAAAAATGGATTTATGTAGCCCCTTCCTAAGTTTAGTCTGTATGCCTCAATAAAATCAATAGGTTCGTTTAATATAATATTTCTAACTGTGTAAGATTTTAGCTCTATCTCTGAAACAGAAAAGTATAGATTTTTTCTTTGGGCTAAATTTATAGCCTCGTCTATATGTATAGGATTTAAAGCAGGTGGTTTTTCAACCATAACATTAATATCCCTTTCTAATAACTTTTTAGCTATAGGTATATGAGATATAGGGTCTGTTGCTACAAAGGCAAAATCTATTTTATTCTCCTTTAAAGCTTCATCTAAGTCTGTGTACTTTTTAAATTTTTCAGGTTGATTTTTTAATCTTTCCTGCTCTTTGTCTATTAATACAGTATCTATATTTAACATATCTAATTTTTTAACATATTTAGAACCCATATTGCCAACGCCAATAACTGCAACCTTCAACCTGAAACTCCGTAAAAAAACCTTTTCAACTTTATATAATAAGCAAAATTAATACCAAATTTTATTATTGGAATAATGCTAAAAATCCATTCATAAATTTTCAATAATTCAAAAACTTTTTTATTTTTTCAAAAATAACTAAACAACACTGAAAAACTCTACAATTCCTTTAAACATATTCTCTTCTTTAATCTTTAAGATTTCATTTTGAAAAGATATATACTTAAAATTTCCTAAGGATAATTTAAAGATTAAATCTGTGTTTGTTATTTTTATATCTATCTCACCATCTTCAAATATAACATTGTATCTGTTTTCTCCAAACTCTAAAAAGCTATCCTTACCTGACAGATGTAATAATCCATCAATCTTTTTATTTGAACTGTTTATATAAAAATAAAAATCTAAAAAATTCTTAACTGTTAATCCGATTAATGAAAATGTTAGAGAGTTAAGTTTAAAATCTGTTTCATCGTAAATCTGTAGTCCTTTTTCTTCTTTAAAAACCATAACTGATATAGAGTTTCCTATTTTGTTAAAAACTAGGTTATCCACTCTAAACATTCAATTTAACCTCTAACCACTCTTTTTTCCTTTAGAAATACCTATCTTTTCATCTTTGTATAACGCAAACAATATACCTATTATTATTCCTAAAACAATAGCTAAGTTTGATAATATGTGATTGTAAAACCATAAAAATATAGCTCCCAAATAGTGGAAATATTTCTGTATTTCCTCTTCTTTAAACTCAATTATATTGAAGTGGTCTAGGAGTATGAGAGATATTAGATAGACAGATATGCCTATAAATATTGCCTTAAGTATAAGATTTTTTAAGAAGAAGTAAAACCAATAACTTATCAAAGCTGATATGATAACGTAGAAAACTTTTATAACTATTTGTGAAGAGATAGGAACTTCTACTGCTATCTTTTCAGTTGTGTTAGTATCTCCCCCAAATGAATAGCTAAAAGTAAAAAAAAGTATAATAAAAAGTATATATCTTCCCATTTCTACCTTTACTTAAAATTTTTGATTTATTATTTTTTCGTCATTTATATAAGATTTAAATAATACAAGATTTTTTCAAAATTTTTTTCATCTTGATTTTTCTTATAAAGTTTCGCCAACTCTATTAATTTTTCTTTTTCAATATCTTTAAAAAATTTATTTCCTCCTGTAATAACAAATTGGACTAACTGAGTTATATTTTGTGGATAATCTGTAAATTTAGCCCTTTCAAAATCTATTAAATAAATCCTATTTTTGCTGTCAACCAAGACATTTTTATAAGGTCTGTGAAACTCATCTTTACTGATTTTTAACCTGTCTAACATTCTAGCCTGTAAAAAAAGCTGAAGTATTAGGCTTTTATAGTTGTTTTCATTTATAACTTCGTTTAAATGTTTCCCCTCTATAAATGAATAGGCTAAAAAATCTTTCCCTAATATTTTTATCCTACCACCTATATTAAATTGATTAATTAAAGATAAAATTTTTCCCTCTTTCTGAATTAATGGAATAAAACTTGGGTTTTTAGGAACTTTAAAGGTTAGCAAATCTGAGTTTATCTCACCTTTATAAACAATTCCTCTCCAACCTTCAGCTAACTTGGTTAGGTTTTTTATAGATTTTTTTATATCTTCAAAACTCTCCTGTTCCATTACACATATGATTGTCTAGAATAATGTTAACTATCTCGTCTAAATCATCAGATATCTTGAATAACTCAAAGTCTTTTTCATTTATATATTGACCTTCTAAGACTGTATTTTTTATCCAATCAACAAATCCTTTCCAATACTCTGAACCGTATAAAATTATAGGAAAAGGTTTTAATTTTTTTGTTTGAATTAGGACTAAAGTTTCTGTTAATTCGTCTAATGTTCCGTATCCACCGGGGAATAAAACATAAGCTGATGCATACTTATTAAACATAGTTTTTCTTACAAAAAAATAACGAAAATTTAAAGTTGTTGTGGCATACGGATTAGGTTTTTGTTCCATTGGTAGAGATATATTAAGACCAACCGATTTACCGCCACCTTCTTTAGCTCCCCTATTTCCTGCCTCCATTATACCGGGACCGCCACCTGTTATTATAGAAAAGCCATGTTTGACTAATCTTTTAGCTAACTCTCTAGCCGCCTCATAATATTTGTTGCCTTCTCTTACCCTTGCTGAACCATAGAATACAACTGCCGGAATAAACTCCGGCAAAACTTCAAATCCATCAACGAAATCACCTATTATTTTAAAAAGTCTCCAAGCATCTTCTTTTTTTAGTTCATTAATCAGGAACTGGTTATAATTTTTTTTACTCATATGGAATTCCGTTTATCTTACAGCTTTTTTAACCTTACCTGCCTTTAAGCATTTAGCACATACGTATATTTTTTTAGTTGTTCCATCTGGCATAACAGCCTTAACTTTTTGTAAATTAGGTTTCCAAACCCTTTTTGTAGTAGTTGCTGAATGGGCAACTCTATTACCATGGGCTGTTTTTTTCCCGCAAATTTGACAAACTGCCATTTTCCTCAATCCTCCTTTCTTTATTTTAATGGAGATGTGTAAAAAAAACGTAAAAACTAAACATTTTCAGGGACGACGTGAACCTTTATTGTTGCTGTAATCTCTGGATGTAATCTTATTTTTATATTAAATGCACCAATATTTCTTATAGGACTTCTTAACATTATTTTCTTTCTATCAACTTCAATACCTTTTTCTTTCAACGCTTCAACTATATCTGCAGTGTTTACAGAACCGAACAGTTTACCTGTTGTTCCTACAGGTCTAGCAATTTCTATTTCTAAACCGTCCAGCTTTTCAAATAGCTCCTCAGCTTTAGCTTTTTCCCTTTCTAACTTTCTTCTTTTCTGTCTTAATATCTCTTGAACATGTTTTATGTTGTTTTCTGTAGCTTCTAAAGCAAAGCCTTTTGGTATTAAATAATTTCTAGCAAAACCTCTCTTAACGTCTATTATATCTCCTATAGTACCCCAACCTTCCACATCTTTAGTTAAGATAACTTTAACGTTTGCCATACTATACCTCCTGTTTTTTCCTTTATATAATCACGTATGGAAGTAATGCCAACTGTCTAGCTTTTTTTATCTCTACAGTCAATTTTCTCTGGTGTCTTCCACATGTACCTGAAATTCTTCTAGGTATTATTTTTCCTCTTTCAGAGATAAACTGTCTTAGATACTCAACATCTTTATAGTCTGGCTCTTTTCTATCTGCACAAAACTTACAATATTTTTTTCTTTTTTGGAAAAATGGTCTGTTTTGAGTAGTTGTTGCCTGTTGTTGTTGATTACTCATATATTCATCACCTCCTTAATTTTTATCAATATTTAGAAAGGAATATCTTCATCACTTGATAGGTCTTCAGGTTCATTGTTAGGTATAGCTAAATCTTCCTCTTCTATACCTTTACTTTCCATACCCATAGGTTTAGAGAGTATTGCTACCCTATCTGCAATAATAATAACTTTAGACCTTTTCTCTCCAGCCTGATTTTCCCATCTCTGCTGTGCTAATCTTCCCTCAACTAAGACTTGATAACCTTTAGATAAATTCCTACCCAATCTTTCAGCTAACATTCCGTATGTTTCAACATCAAAATAGTGTGGTTCTTCCTTCCACTCTTCGCTATCCTTTACTTTATATCTCCTGTTGTAAGCTATTGAAAATGTTGTAATCTGTGTACCTGAAGGAAAAAATCTAACTTCAGGGTCTTTTGTAAGTCTTCCAATGAGTAAAACTTTATTTAACATAACGAAAACTCCTAATAACTATTTATTCAGATTTTGCAGTTTCCCTTTCTTCTTC
Source organism: uncultured Aquificales bacterium (assembly GCA_964514535.1). Taxonomy (GTDB): domain Bacteria; phylum Aquificota; class Aquificia; order Aquificales; family Hydrogenothermaceae; genus QNZC01. Next base: position 10,886 of record CAZEUK010000002.1, on the reverse strand, counting down.
TGATTTTTTAGATTTAATTCTGAAATTTAAAAATCTGATAATGTCTTCATTAATTCTAAGGTTATACTCTAATTTAGGTGGCAATTCTGAGTTTTCAGTTCTGTAGTTGATTATGTAATAGTAAGCTGTTGTAAACTTTTGTATTGGGTAAGCTAACTCCCTTCTTCCCCACTCTGTAATATTGTAAATCTCTCCACCGTTAGATGTTATAAAGTTTTTTAACTGCTCTAACTTTTCTTTTAATTCGCCTTCCGTAAATGTAGGCTTAAAAACAACAACTAATTCATAATCTCTCATTCTTTACCTCCTTTTGGTTGAATTAATCAGCCTCCTGCTATTATATAGAAAGCTCTTTTAAACCTTCTATATAATACAGGAAGCAAGGAGTTAAATAATTTTCCTATTACACTGGCTTATAGCTTTATCAACACCATATTTTAGCACATTTAGAATACATTCTGTTGCTGAAGATAAAACTTTATCTAAAATAAACTTTTCCTCTTTTGTAAACGGTGATAATACATAATTAACAACATCTTTTTTATTGGCAGGTCTTCCTATACCTACCTTTAGCCTAGGAAAATCTTCAGTCTTTATATAGTCTATTATTGATTTAACACCCCTATGTCCGCCGCTAGAACCTTTCTTTTTTAATCTTAAAGTTCCCAGAGGCAAATCTAAATCGTCATAAACAACTAAAATTTCATCTGGTTTTAGTCTGTAATCGTCTAGAAGATTTTTAACGGCAACACCACTATTATTCATATAAGTTTGTGGTTTTACGATTAATAAATCGTGGTCTATACATTCTATAATATGTGAAAAACATTTTTCTTTATATTTTTTTCCACATTTTAAAGCTGAAGCCACAAGGTCAGCCACCATAAAGCCGACATTGTGGCGTGTGTTTTTATACTGTTTGCCGGGATTTCCTAAGCCTATTAATGCTTTTATCATTTAATTATTCTTCCGTTTCTTCTGTAGCTTCTTCTTCTTCAATTCCTGTTTCTTCAGGTTCTATAACAACTGCAACAACTTCATCAGGATTTTCTATTATTTTAACTCCTTCTGGAGCAGGTATATCCTTAACGAATAAAACATCTCCTAGTCCTAAGTTTGATACATCAACTTCTATCTTATCAGGGATTTTTCTTGGAACAGTTCTAACTGTTATAGTATGTAGATGCTGTTCTAGAACTCCACCTAACTCTAGACCTTTAGGTCTTCCTACCAATTCAACTGGAACGTCAACATCAAGCTCTACTCCGAATGTTACCTCGTATAAATCTACATGAATAGGTTTGTCTCCTAAGTAGTTATACTGAATATCTTTTAAAATACATATTCTTGGTTCTTCTTCCCCTTCAAGTTTTAAATCAATTAAAAACATTCCTGAAGGTCTATTCTCCAAATCTTTCCAGTATATATAAGCGTGAGCGTTTTCTTTACCTTTTCCGTAAATCTCAACAGGTATATACCCTTTTCTTCTATACTCTTTTACTTCACTTTTTTTACCTACAGTCCTAGGTATAGCCTTCCATTCAATTCTCTGTATCATTTTCCTACTTGACCTCCTTTTAATTTTATAACTTTATGTAAATAATGAACTTACAGAACTTTCAACATTAATTCTTCTTATAGCTTCACCAACTAAGCCAGCAATGGATAGTATAGTTAGTTTATCAAATTTTTTATCTTCTGTTGGAATAGTATCTGTTGCTATAACTTCCTGAATAGGTGAGTTTTTCAATCTGTCAACTGCAGGTCCAGATAGTATAGGATGAGTACAAGCGGCTATAACAGACTTTGCACCTTTTTCTATTAACATTTTAGAAGCTGATACTATTGTACCGGCCGTATCTATCATATCGTCTATTATTATCGCATTTTTTCCTTTAACATCACCTATAACGTCTAAAGTTTCAACTACATTTGGAGCTGGTCTTCTCTTGTATATTATTGCTAAACCTGCCTTTAGTTTATTTGCTAAAACTCTTGCCCTTTCAACTCCTCCCGCATCTGGAGAGACAACCACAACATCTTCAAGATTTTTACTCTCTAGATATTTGTATATAACAGGTAATGCGTATAGATTATCAACGGGACAATCAAAAAATCCTTGTATTTGGGCAGAGTGTAAATCTACAGTTAAAACTCTGTGAGCTCCAGCTTTTTGAATTAAATCGGCTAAAAGTTTAGCAGATATAGGGACACGTGGTTTATCTTTCCTGTCCTGTCTAGCGTATGCAAAGTAAGGTATAACTGCGGTTATTCTATGGGCTGAAGACCTTTTCAATGCGTCTAATAGGAGTAATAATTCCATTATGTTGTCATTTGCTGGATAACATAGAGACTGTATTACAAATACATCACTACCTCTAACATTTTCATTTATTTGAACTCTTATTTCTCCATCACTAAATCTAGATACTAGTGTATCTGTTAAAGGTGTGTTTAAATACTCTGATATCTTCTCCGCAAATTTAATATTTGAAGTTCCTGTTATCAGTTTTAATTCTCTATGCAAAAATATACCCCCGATAAAATTTAAGCAAAATAATATTTTACGAAAAATTAAATGTAATTGCACATTTTTTTTGGGAGTTTAAATATTAAGAAAATCAAACATTACATCAATGTAATTTAAGAGATTATAAAAACATTAGTTTAAAGTAATATAATTTTATATCTTTGTACCTTTTTGATTTTAACTAACTGTCAATTTAATTGAATTCCTTTATCTCAGCTAATTGGAACAATGATTAAATTCAATTTCAAAAGTGGAGTTAAATAAGATTTTTGAAATGTTAAAAAGATTTGGAGATTTTATAAAGTTTGTTGATAGGTATTTTTTTCTCAGTTGTTTTATAAATTTTATTAATTTATAACTAAATAAAAGAAATTTTTTTATTAGAGTCAAGGAGGCTTTCTGTATGTATTTTGATAAAAAAGATTTGGAGAGATGGGATAAAGAGTATTTTTGGCATCCTTTTACACAGATGAAAGTCTACAGAGAGGAAGAGAACATTATAGTTGAAAGGGGAGAAGGGGTATATATATACGATATATACGGAAATAAATATCTAGACGGTGTAGCTTCGTTATGGTGTAATGTCCATGGTCATAATCATCCTAAATTAAACAAAGCTATAGAAGAACAGTTAAAAAAGATAGCCCATTTTACAACTTTAGGAGCATCAAACATTCCTGCAACTGTATTAGCTAAAAGGTTAGTTGATATAACTCCTAACAGATTAAGGAAAGTTTTTTACAGTGAGGACGGTTCAGAGGCAATGGAGATAGCCATAAAGATAGCTTATCACTACTGGCATAATAAAGGAGAAAAACAGAAAAACAAGTTTATAACTTTAAGTGAGGCTTATCATGGAGACACTATAGGAAGTGTAAGTGTAGGCGGAATAAATATATTCCATGAAAAGTATAAACCTTTATTGTTTGATGTTTATAAATTACCTTCACCATATTTAGAGGCTGTTAATAAAGTAGGTAGGGATAAAGCATTAGATGAGGAGACAACTAAAATTTTAATTGAAGAAATTGAAGAATTTGTTTTTAAACATCACCAAGAAATAGCTGGATTTGTTCTAGAGGCTGGAGTTCAGGGAGCAGCGGGTATACTACCTTTTCCTAAAGGTTATCTGAAAGAGATTAGAAGAATTTGTGATGAGTATAATATTTTGATGATTGTAGATGAGGTAGCAACAGGTTTTGGAAGAAGTGGATATATGTTCAGTTGTGAAAAAGAAGGAATAGAACCTGATATAATGGCACTTGGTAAAGGTATAACAGGTGGATATTTACCGTTAGCAGCAACTTTAACTACAGACGAGATTTTCAATGAGTTTTTAGGTGATTTTGGTGAGGCTAAACATTTTTATCATGGTCATACATATACTGGAAATCCGTTGGCATCTGCCGTTGCCCTTGCAAATTTAGAAGTATTTGAAGAAGAAAAAACTTTAGAGAAATTACAACCTAAGATAGAGTTATTAACTGAAAGACTTGATGAGTTTTGGGAATTAAAACATGTTGGAGATGTTAGACAGTTTGGTTTTATGGCAGGGGTTGAGCTTGTAAAGGATAAAAAAAGTAAAGAGCCATTTCCTTACGGAGAAAGAACAGGTTTTAAAGTAGCTAGGGAGATGTTAAAAAGGGGTATATGGGTTAGACCTTTAGGTGATGTAATGGTTATTATGCCACCATTAGCTATAAGTATTGATGAGCTTAACTACTTTTTAGATAGCTTAAAGGAAAGTATAAAAACTCTTGAGGGTTAGATATTGAAACCGATAATAATAGGGATTGTTGGAGCACATAACAGTGGAAAAACAACTTTTATAACTAGAGTGATAAATCTTTTAAAAGAAAAAGGAATAAGAGTTTGTGCGGTAAAACATGACCCTAAAGGAAAAGCTGAAACAGACACTAAAGGTAAGGACAGTTATCGTATGTATGAAGCTGGAGCTGACCAAGTTATTTTGGTATCTCCAAATAAAATAACCTCTTTTATCAGAAATGATAACTCTAAAAACATAAAGGAGTTGCTGGAACAGTTAGTTTTGGAAGATATTCAGATTGTAATATTAGAGGGCTTTAAAGGATATGAAGGATTTGATAAATTTGAAGTGATAAGGAAAGTTGAGAATAGGAATTTAATATTAAAAAACAGTAAAGATTTAAAGGGTGTTATAACAGATTATTATGATTATCCTTTAAAGTTTGATATTAACAATCCTAAAGAGTTTGTTAATTTTATTATTAAGGAGTACTTAGATGTTAGGTAAAAATCTTGTTTTGTTATAATAATAAAAAAATTAACAAGGTGGTGTAAAAATGGAAGTAATTAAAGAGTGGGATTTAAAACTTGAAATTGTAAAAACTAAAAGAGGTGTTTTGCTTTACAAAATTAATATAGATGACAATCATTTCTTTTTAGAGCAAAATCCTTTAAAAGACAGTAAATACGGTTATGCATACAGAAAGATAAAAGAGAACTATCCTGAGTTTTATATGTTTTGGGAGATTAAAAATAATAAATATACAGGTAGATTATTAACTGGGGTTATATTAGACAAAAGTTCTATAGACAAGTTTATAACCGATATTTTAAAAGATGATATTTATAAAAAGTTTACAGATGAGAAGGACGAGATAGAAAAATAGAATTTTAATTTGTTTCTTTTTTTTCATCTAATTAGAATTATTCATTTTTAGCTTAATCGGACTTTTAATTGGACATTCGTTATAATTAAAGGGGCATTTTTTAATTTAAAGTTAATAATTCAAAGTTCTAATAAGATACATCCAATCAAATTATTGATTTTTTCCATTTCTTTGGTTATTCTTAAATAAAACGGTGTTATAAAAAGAGGTTTTGAAGAATGACAGGATATTTTGCTTTGCTAATATTCTTCCTATGGGCTTCTATAATAGGTATAGCTTTACTTGTTATAAACAGATTGATTGCTCCTAAAATTCCTGACCCAATGGAAAACTACACATATGAGTGTGGAGTTCCACTGTACGATAAAACATCACACCTGTCTCTAGACCAAAAATACTATCTGTTAGGTTTACTGCTCGTGCTGTTTGACCTTGAGGCCGCTTTTGTATTACCGTGGGGATATATATTTAAAACTATAGCTAGCATAAATCCTGTTTTTATATTCACTGAAATGTTTATATTCTTATTTATCCTAATCTTAGGCTATATATATGCTTGGAAAAAAGGAGCGTTGCAATGGCAATAAAACATAACAGTGGAATTATATTAACTACAGTTGAAGAAATATTAAGTTGGGGAAGAAGAAATTCCCTTTGGCCTGCTTCTGTAGGTTTGGCTTGTTGTGCTATAGAGATGATGCACACTGCCGCATCAAGATTTGATACAGACAGGTTAGGTATTATATTTAGAGGTTCTCCTAGACAGTCTGATGTTTTAATCGTTGCAGGAACAGTTGTTAACAAAGTTGCACCAATGTTAAAGCTTATATATGACCAGATGCCAGACCCTAAATGGGTAATATCTATGGGTGGTTGTGCCTCTGCAGGTGGTCCTTTCCCAACATATTCAACCTTGCAAGGTGTGGATAGAATAATACCTGTTGATGTTTACGTTCCCGGTTGCCCTCCAACTCCACAGGCTTTACTGTGGGGAATTATAGAATTACAGAAAAAGATAAAAGCTAAAAAGGAAGGTAAAGTTTGGGAAGAAATTCCACTTAAAGAAGTTCCTACAGTATCACAACCTATAAGAAAATAATTTTTTGCAGACTAGCCCCGAGAAAGCCCATCTTTTAAAAGATAGAATGATAGGGGGGTGATATTTTTTTTATTCTGTTTCAAATTGTAATTATCTCCAATTGGAGACCTACCGCTGAACTGGTGGAATGTTAAGCCTGTAGAGTGGGAATTATCCCACGATGAAGCGGGAGACTTCGTATTTAAATGCAAGGAGGAAGTCATTTTAAAAACTTCTTTTTAGATAGAATTTTTAACGCTTCTCTAAGTTTTTCCTCAACATTTAGATTTTTCGGTATTTCCTTTAAAACATCTTTTACAACTTCTTTTTTATAACCAAACTCCATTAAAGCTTCTATTACCTCGTCTTCTTTACTATCATCAGTGAAATCTAGACTATCGGCTAATTCTAAAACTATCCTCTGTGCCAATTTTCTACCTATACCTGATACCTGTTGAAATGTTTTTATATTTCTCTCTTTAACCGATTTTTCTATTTCCTCTACAGAGAAAGTTTTTAATATTTTTAAAGCCTGCTTTACACCTACACCGTTTATATTTGTAAGTTTTAAAAATATATCCCTTTCCTTTAAAGTTTTAAAACCGTATAGAATTATTTCGTTTTCTTTTATCTGATGAATTAGGTATATTAGAACATCTTTACTACCTTCTTTGAAATCTGAAGGGGTTAAAATCTTAAAACCTATACTTCCAACTTCAACAATCATCTCAAATTCTGATATTTGTAGTATATTTCCCTTTATAAACTCTAACATTTTCCACTTCCTGAAGATTATTAGACTAAACTTAAAAGTTTATCCCTCGTTATAGCAACTGTTCCTATCTCTCCCACAACATAACCACCTGCAAGATTTGACAGTATAGCACTCTCTAGCCAACTTCCACCTGATACTTTTGATAAAGCTAATACAGATATAACTGTATCTCCTGCACCTGTAACATCAAAAACTTTTCTAGCTTTTGCAGGTATTCTGACTACTTTATCTTCCTCAAATAGAGCCATTCCTTCTGCTCCAAGTGTGATTAAAAGCTGTTTCATATTTAACTTTTCCATTATTTCAAATCCAACTTTATCTAACGGATAATCTCTATCTTTTTTTACACATTTATAAGCTTCCTTTCTGTTAGGTGTCATTATAGTTATATTTTTATACAGATGGAAGTTCTCAGGTTTAGGGTCAACGAAAACAGGTTTCCCTGTTGATATTACGTAATCCATTATTTCTTTTGTTATAACACCTTTTCCGTAATCTGAAACAATAATACCGTCAATTTTATCTATAACACTGTCAATATTTAAAATAATATTTTGAATTATATCTTTACTTATATTCTTTCTATTTTCCCTATCTATTCTTAACAACTGTTGACTTACCGCCAAAACTCTAGTTTTTTCTGTGGTTGGTCTTGTCTTATCAACAATCACTAAAGGTTTTATATTATGTTCCTCTAACATATTTTTTAATATTTTTCCATTTTCGTCATTCCCTATAACTCCAGCTATATAAACTTTTCCGTCTAGCTTAGATATGTTCCATGCTACATTACAAGCACCGCCTAACTTTAAAATTTCCTCTTTCACATCAACTATTGGAACAGGGGCTTCAGGTGAAATTCTTTCAACCTCTCCCCATAAATATTTATCTAAAATTAAATCTCCTATAACTAAAATATTTTTTTCAGGAAATTTAGATATAATCTCCTTAGCCCTTTCAAAATCTATTGAAAGATTAGACACCTAAACTCTCCAGCCAATCGGATATGATACTTTCATATATTAACATTTCACTATTTTCAATTGAAAGTTTTTGAATTTTTTCAGATAACTCATCTAGATTTGTAGATAGATACCTGTTTATGCCATTATTAGCAGTAGTTATATTGAAATCCTTATCTAAAATTATTTGGGCTAAACCTAAATCAGCTAACCATTTTACATTGTAATACTGATGATTTTTTATCGCATACGGGTAAGGCACAAATATACTAGGTTTTCCATAGTATAAAATCTCTGATACTGTTCCAGCACCAGCTCTACTTATAACAATATCAGAGGCTCTATACAGTAAGCCTATCCTAGTTGTAAAATTCAAAATTTTTATGTTATCTCCTTTGTAAACTTCCCCTTTGTAATTATCTCCAGTTATTAAAATAAAGTATAAATCTTTTCTAGTTTTAGCTAATTCAAAACCAACTTCTGTAATCTTTTTAGCCCCTTGACTACCTCCAAACATAAGAATTACAGTTTTATCATTAGGTATATCTAACTCTCTTCTAGCAATCTCCTTAGACAGATATTTATCCTGTTTTACTATACTCCTTAAAGGTAAACCTGTTAAAACTGTTTTTTCTCTAGGAAAAAATCTGTATGAGTACTCAAAGGTTATAAATATTTTTCTAGCAATATTTTTTAGTAATAGATTTGTTGATGATGGAACAGAGTTTTGCTCATGTATGTATAAGCTTGTACCTGTCATCTTTGAAGCAAGTCCTAAAGGTAAAGATGTGTATCCACCAAATATTAATGCAAATTGTGGTTGCTCTTGACGGATAACTTTAGCCACTTTATAAACTGTCAACATAAGCTTTAAAGCATTTTTTATTTTTTCAGCTTTACTTTTCCCTAAAATCCCCTTTATATCGTATAAATATTTTTTACCGAAAGGAAAATCCACTTTAGCCTCTATGCCATTTTTAGTTCCGAAGTAATGTATTTCGTAGCCCCTTCTGTAAAATGTTTCTGCCATAGCTAGGGCAGGAAAGAAATGTCCACCTGTCCCACCACCAGCTATAAAAATCTTTTTATTAGACATATCTTCTCCTATATTTGATTTTTTTATTTAATACTACTTTTTTCGGTTCTTTAGAAAGCCTTAACAAAATACCTGCCATTAAAGACATAACCATTAGAGATGTTCCGCCGTAGCTTATAAAAGGTAAAGTGATACCTGTTGCAGGGAATATATTAAGATTTACTGCAAAATGTAATAGAGCCTGTAAAGTTATTACATATGTTATACCTACACCTAAAACCTGTGAAAATTTATCTTCAAGATTTATACTTATTTTTATACCTTTGTATAAGATTATTAAAAATATAAGTATTATTAATACACAGCCTAAAACTCCAAATTCTTCGCCTATTAAGGCAAAAATATAATCAGTTTGTATTTCAGGTAAGTATTTAAATTTTTGTGAACCTGCTCCTAAACCTTCCCCAGTCCATCCACCTTTTACAAAGGATATTAAAGCCTGAACTATCTGATAGCTTATATCTGTTCTATGCTCTAACGGGTTTAAAAACGCCATAATTCTACTTCTGGCATACTCTACATTGTAAACACTAAAGGCTAGAACAGTTGCTCCTATAAGAAATAGTGGTATTATCTTTTTTAACTCAAAGCTGAATGAGACCATTAATAAGATAGATATTAAAGCTATAAAAATAGCTCCTCCATTGTGTGGCTCTTTCAGTATTAGAAAGACATATATACCTACAACTGATAAAGGTACTAAAATACCTTTCCAACTGTTTAAATATTTTTCTTTTCTTGATATATACTTTGCAAAAAATAAAACTATTGTGAATTTGGCAAACTCTGAAGGTTGAAATCTAAAAAAGCCCAAATTTATCCATCTTCTAACAGATTTACCTTTCAGCTCAACGTAAAAGAATAGAACTATTATTAGTAAAAAAATGGTTAATATAACTAAATGATAGGCATACTTTTTCCAAAAGCTTATAGGTATAAAATACGCAGTAATCATAACTATTATACTTAAGGCAATATATAAAACTTCCCTCTTTATGTAAAAGAATGGGTCTTTATGCGTAAAAAGGTTTGGTACTGTAGTTGCACTGTATATAAGGATAACACCTACAGCCATTAAGACTAAAAATAAAAAAGCCAACATTAAATCAAAATGAAAACTTCTAAGCATTTTTTAACTCTTCATAAATTTTTTTAAATCTTTCTCCCCTGTCCTTATAGTTTTTAAACATATCGAAACTTGCACAGGCAGGGGAAAAAAGGAGTATATCCCCACTGTTTGCATAACTAAATGCAGTTTTTACCGCATCTTCCAAAGAGTTAAATCTATAAATCTGTTTAATATTTTTTATTTTTTTAGCTATTTCTTCCTTATCTCTACCGATTAGAAACACCCCTTTAATATTTTTAAATCTATTTATAACTGAAAAATCACCACCTTTATTAATTCCACCTAAGATTAACAAAACATTTTTATCTTTATAACTTTCTAAAGCCTTTACTAAAGACTGGACTGTTGTTGATTTGGCATCATTTACAAACTTTACACCGTTAATCTCTCCCAAAACCTCCATTCTATAAGGTAAAGGTTTAAACTGTTTTAATCTTTCTTCTATTAAATTCTTATCTAAACCTTTTATATAAGCCGTTAAAACGGTAGCCATTACGTTCTGTATGTTGTGTAAACCTTCCAGCTTTAAGTTTGATATATCAAAATATATTTCTTTTTTATTAATATTTAATACCAATCTACCATTTTTATAATAAATTCCCTCTAATGTTGTAGGAAGTTTTTCCAAGGAAAAATAAAACTTTTTAGCTTTTGTTGGTGTA
>CAZEUK010000001.1:15884-17667 GCA_964514535.1 uncultured Aquificales bacterium | reverse complement strand
TATATAATTACAAGAAGTAAAAAATAATCATTTGGAGATAGAGTTGGTAAGAGTTAGATTTGCACCTAGTCCGACAGGATATTTACATTTAGGTAATGCAAGAACAGCTTTGTTTAACTATATATTTGCAAAACATAACAATGGTAAGTTGGTTCTAAGGATAGAGGATACAGATAGGGAAAGGTCTAAGAAAGAATATGAGGATATGTTAATAGATGATTTAAAATGGCTTGGTATTGAGTGGGATGAGGGGGTTGATAAGGGAGGAGAGTTTGCACCTTACAGACAATCTGAAAGGACAGAGATATATAAAGAGTATATAGAAAAACTTAAACAGTCTGGTCATATATATAAATGCTACTGTACACCTGAAGAGTTGGAAGAAGAAAGAAAAAAGGCTTTAGCTGAAAAGAGACCACCTAGATACAGTGGAAAATGTAGGAATTTAACGGAGGAAGAGAGAAAAAAACTTGAAGCTGAAGGCAGAAGTTATGTTTGGAGATTTAGAGTTCCTGATGGAGAAACCATAATATTTGAAGATTTAATAAAAGGAATAGTTGAGATTAACGTTAATGAGTTTGGCGATTTTGTTATAGTTAGGTCTGATGGTTCACCTGTTTATAACTTTGTTGTTGTTATAGATGATGCTTTGATGAAAATCACACATGTTATAAGAGGTGAAGACCATCTATCAAACACTCCAAAACAGATTTTAATATACAGAGCTTTAAATTTTGAAGTTCCAAAGTTTGCCCATTTACCAATAATACTTGGAGAAGACAAAAGTAAACTTTCAAAGAGACACGGAGCTGTTTCTGTTAGAGCTTTTAGAGATGAGGGATATTTATCAGAAGCTATGTTTAACGGATTGGCACTGTTAGGATGGCATCCTAAGGGAGATAATGAGGTATTATCAAAGGAAGAGATTATAAAAGAGTTTAGAATAGAGGATATACATAACGCACCTGCCGTTTTTGACAGAGCTAAATTAAGATGGCTTAACAGCGTGTATATAAGGGAAAAGTTAGATTTAGACGATTTAACAAAGAGAGCTATACCTTTCTTTGAAAAGTTTGGGTACTTTGGAGATTTTGAGTATTACAAAAAAGTTTTAGATGTTATAAGGGATAGTTTGGAAGTTTTAAACGATATAAAGGATAGAGCTTATCCGTTCTTTGTTGAGGATTACAGTATAGAGGAAGGTTTAGAGTTTATACAGTCAGAGACAGGTAAAGAGGTTATAAAAAGATTTTATGAAAAGATAAAGGAAAGGGAAAATATAGACAGGAATGATTTTAAAAAGATAACTAAAGAGATACAGAAAAAGTTAAAAGTTAAAGGTAAAAATCTATTTATGCCTATAAGGGTTGCTTTAACTGGAAAAACTTCAGGGGTGGATTTAGCCCTTCTAGTTGAGGTGATAGGTAAGGAGAGAACATTAAAGAGATTGGAAAGGATTTTAAATACTGTATATTAAGAGGTTTTAATGTTAAAAATTAATCTGTCAAATCTGTTTAAATCTTTACTGCTACTCATATTTTTTCTTCCTTTCTTTAATAGTTGTTCAACTAAAAAGGAAAGTGTAAAAGTCCTAACTGAAAACCAATGTAGTTATCTAATTGAAAAGATAAAAAAGATTAAACCTGATAATAACAGCTATAAGATTACAGGAACTATTAAGGGAAGAGGTCTTTTATACGCATTATTCAAAGGTTATCTAAAGAAAAATATAAAAATATCCTTTTACTCGCCTTTTGGAGAGAAACTTTACACATTGGAAAGT
>CAZEUK010000001.1:0-15784 GCA_964514535.1 uncultured Aquificales bacterium | reverse complement strand
ATTTACTGTATAAAATCTGAGAAAGAGCTTTTATGTGCAAATAGGAAAGATTTTTATAAAGCTCTGTTTAATATAGATATACCTTTCGGTCTCCGTGAGGTTATACTGGGAAGATATGATTTATCAAACTTTAAAAATTATCATTGTGAAGGTGATAAAGTTATAGTGGAAGGAAATAAACAGAAGTATATCTTCTCTGCAGATGGTAAGCTGGAAAGGGTTAATATCGGTGAGTATTCAATTAGGTATAAATGGGAGGATGATAAGAAGTATCCATACTTAATAAAGATTTATAAAGATGATGATTATATGGTTAAAATAAGAATAAAATCCGTTAAAAAGGTTGATTAATGGAGAAGCATATTTTAAAACCTATAAACACTAAATATGATTTAAAATATACTTCAGTGGAATTTATAAAAATATGTGGAATAACAGATAAAGAGCAGGCTAGAGATATATCCAATCTACCGATAACACATATCGGAGTTATACATTTTCCTAAAAGCCCCCGACATATTGGAATTGATAAGATTAAAGAGATAAAGGATTATATAAATAAATCTGTAAAGCTGGTGGCTGTTGTTGTTAATCCTGAAAAGGAGACAGTTTTAAAGTTGTTAGAAGTTGCTGATGTTATACAGTTTCACGGTGATGAAAGTTTAGACTTTATTAAAAGATTTCCGAAGGACAGGGTAATAAAAGCCTTTAGAGTAAAATCAAAGGATGATTTGCCAAAAATGAAGCCTTTTTTTAAAGAAGGTTATACAATTCTTATAGATGCATACTCTAAAGATGCTTACGGTGGTACTGGAAAGCAGATAAATAAAGAATTGGCTAAGTACATAGTTGAACAGTATCCTAAAACTGTGTTGTCCGGTGGTCTTTCTGCTGAGAATGTAAAAGAGTTAATAGAGTATATAAAACCTTACGGGGTTGATGCATCGTCAAAACTTGAGATTAAAGCGGGTATAAAAGATATAGAAAAGGTAAAAAGATTTGTGAATATAGTAAATAGTTTTTAAATTAATCAAAATTTGTCTATTTGTTATAAAATATCTATTAATTTTATGCTTACAAAGGAGGCTATTATATGTATCATTTAGAGGTGGTTACACCTGAAGGTTATATATTTAAAGGAGATGTGGAGCAAACAATCTTAAATACTGCAGATGGAGAGATAGGTATATTAGAAAACCATATGCTACTTTTAACAAATGTTGTTCCGGGAAAAATCAGAATTGAGAAAAACTCATCTGAAGCTGAAGAGTACGCAACTACTTACGGAATAATAGATGTTAGAGGGGATAAAGTAATAGTTTTAGTTGAGGAAGCCTATCCGATAGATAAAATTAATGTGGAAAAGGAAAAAAATATATTAAAGGAAGCTGAGGAAAAGTTGGCAGAAAGGGAAAAGTTATCTTTAAAGGAGATTGAGTATTACGAAAGATTAAGGGAAAGGGCTTTAGTATTACTTGAGCTTGCAGGTGTAAAGCCTTTTTAATTAATGTTTGAAAATGCAGAATTAACACAGTTTATAAAAGGAAGAATAAAACTATACCAATCTAAAGAAGGATATAGATTTAATCTAGACCCTGTCCTTCTTTCCCATTTTATAAAGATAAATAAAAAAAGTGGTAATCTTATAGACCTAGGAACAGGTTCAGGAATAATTATTATCCTTTTAAGTCTTAAATATCCTAAATTAAATTTTTTTGCTGTAGAGCTACAGGAAAGCTTATACAGTTTGGCAAAAGAAAACTTTAAGATTAACGGCTTAGATGTCAATCTAATTAATGAGGATATAAAAAATCTAAGAAAAATATTTCCTTTAAACAGTTTTGATTATGCAGTATCAAATCCGCCATATTTTAAGTTAAACAGTTCTACTCCCAAAAATATTGAGGAGAAATTAGCAAAGTTTGAAGTAAAGTTAACTTTAGATGATTTGTTTAAAACAGTTAAATATCTATTAAAAGATAGAGGTAAATTTTTTATCATCTATCCTGTAAACCGTTTATCAGAATGTTTAAAGGTTAGTTCTAAAAATAATTTAGAATTAAAAAGATTAAGATTTGTTCATCCTGATATAAACTCTAACTCTACCCATTTTTTAGCAGAGTTTATAAAATCTGGAAAGGAAGGTTCAGTTGTTGAAAAGCCTTTAATTGTTTATGAAGATAGGAAGAAAAAGATTTATACACAGGAATTAAAATATATTCTTGAAAAATTTACAGATGGAGAGGATTATGGGAATTAAAGAGTTTATAATACCTGCAATTGATTTACAGGAAGGTAAAGCTGTCAGACTTTACAAAGGTGATAAAAACTCATCAAAGGTTTACAGTGATAATCCTGTATCTGTTGCTAAATTATGGGAGGATAAAGGAGCAAAACAACTCCATATAGTAGATTTGGACGGTGCTTTTGAAGGTAAACCTAAAAACTATAAGATAGTTGAAGAAATAGTAAAAGCTGTGTCTATTCCTGTAGAGTTTGGTGGTGGATTAAGGAGCTTTGAAGCTGTAAAAACTATGTTTGATGTAGGTGTTAATAGGGTCGTTATAGGTAGTTTAGCTTATCAAAATGAGGAAGAGTTTATAAAGATAGTTGAAAATTATCCTAACAAAGTTATCCTTGGAATAGATGCTAAAGATGGTAAAGTGGCTATAAAAGGTTGGGTTGAAAAAATCAATTACACACCTTTAGAGTTTGCAAAAAAGTTTGAGAAATATGATATATGGGGATATTTATATACAGACGTTAATCGGGATGGTGCTTTAACTGGAGCTAATGTAAAAGGTACGGTAGAGTTAGCTAAAAATCTGTCTAAACCTGTAATAGCTTCAGGTGGTGTTAGTTCTCTAAAAGATATTGAGGAGCTTTACAGATTTAAAGATTACGGTATATATGGAGTTGTTGTTGGAAAAGCCCTTTATGAAGGAAAGATTGATTTAGATAAGATTTAAAAATATTAGTTTAACACAAATTTGGGAATTAAATTTTATTAATCTGTAATCTGTTATAGGCTAATATAGAGGATTTTAATTAAGGTATTATAGTTAAAAAAACTATAAAATTATGTTGGCTTAAATAAATGGTTTAAGAACTCTTGAGCTTAAGTTAATTTAAATATTTTTTGAGCAGTTGATAATTCTTCTTATCAACAACATTTAATTTTTGAATTAGTATAGAAAAGAAAAAGAAGGGAAGAGTTTTACTTCTCTTCCCCTTTATCTTTAACTTTGAAAACTAATTTGTTGTTTTCATCAACATCTATAATCACAGTATCGCCCGGTTTAATTTCACCTGATAGGATTTTATCTGCTAAAGGTGTTTCAACATACTTTTGTATAGCTCTTCTTAAAGGTCTAGCTCCGTAAACTGGGTCATATCCAAGTTTAGCTATTAACTCTTTAGCTTTATCTGTAGCTTCTATAGTTATATTTTTCTCTCTTAGTCTTGCGTTTAACTGTTTCAACATTAATTCAACAATCTGTAGTAATTCTTTCTTGAATAATGGTTTAAATACTAGTATATCGTCAAGTCTGTTTAAAAACTCAGGTCTAAAGTAATTTTTAACTTCTTCTAAAACTTTCTCTTTAGCCTTTTCAAACTCTTTCTCTATAATATCTTCAGGTGCGTCAAAAGGTATTATTGTTAAATACTGACTACCTATATTTGAAGTCATTATTATAATCGTGTTTCTAAAGTTAACAGTTCTTCCTTTACTGTCAGTTAATCTTCCGTCGTCTAAAACTTGTAAGAATACATCAAATACTCTAGGGTGAGCTTTCTCTATCTCGTCTAATAGTATTACAGAGTAAGGCTTTCTTCTAACTGCTTCAGTTAATTTTCCACCTTCTTCATATCCTACATAACCGGGAGGTGCACCTATTAGCTTAGCAACTGAATGTTCTTCTTTAAACTCTGACATATCTAGTCTTATTAATGCGTCTTCATCACCAAATAAAACTTCAGCTAACGCTTTAGCCGTTTCTGTCTTACCAACACCTGTTGGTCCTAAGAACATAAATGATGCCAATGGTTTTCTAGGGTCTGATAATCCTGCTCTAGCCCTTCTTATAGCTTCAGCAATTGTTTTTATTACATGTTCTTGGTCTATAACTCTCTTATGTAGTTCTTCTTCAAGTTTTAATAATCTCTTCATCTCTTCTTCTTTTAACTTAGATATAGGTATTCCTGTCCAATCTGATACAACTTCCGCAACATCATCTTCAGTAACAACAGTTTTTTCTGCAATCTTTTTCTCCAATTCTTTAATCTCTTTTTCAATTTTTGCTTTTTCTATCTTTAGCTCTGCTTCTTTTTCGTAATCCCCTTTTTCTGCCGCTTCTATTATCTTCTGTTCTAGCTCTTCTAACTGTTTCTTTAGCTGTTCAATTTTTACGTGTTCACTGTCAGACTTCATTTTTAGTTCTTTTAACTCTTTCTCAAGCTTAGCTTTTTCAATCTTTAATTGAGCTTCCTTTTCGTAATCTCCTTCTAAAGATGCTTGGACTATCTGTTCATCTAACATCTTAATTTTTCTTTCCAGTTCAATTACTTCAGGTGGTGCGTAAACTAACTTTAATTTCTTTCTAGCACAAGCTTGGTCTAAAGCATCAATTGCTTTGTCTGGAAGTTTTCTGTCTTGGACATATCTATGGGTTAATTTAGCTGCTGCCTCTATAGCACTTTCGTCAATTTTTACACCGTGATGTTTTTCCAATCTAGGCTTTAAAGCCTTTAATATCTCTATTGTTGTTTCTACATCAGGTTCTTCAACATAAACAGGTTGAAATCTTCTTTCCAATGCAGGGTCTTTCTCAATATACTTTCTATATTCATCTATAGTTGTAGCTCCTATAACTCTAAGTTCTCCTCTAGCTAAAGCTGGCTTTAATAGGTTTCCTGCATCTGTTGAACCTTCTGAAGCACCAGCCCCAACAATTGTATGAATTTCATCAATGAATAGGATAATGTTTCCATCCTTTTTAACTTCATCTATAATTCCTTTCAATCTTTCTTCAAACTCACCTCTGTATTTTGTTCCAGCAAGTAGTGCCCCCATATCTAAAGCTAATATTCTTTTGTCGTATAACTCTTCAGGTACTTCCTTATTAACTATTTTTTGAGCTAAACCTTCAACTATAGCAGTTTTACCAACACCTGCCTCACCAACTAGCACAGGGTTGTTTTTACTTCTTCTTAATAAAACTTCAATTACCTGTTGTATTTCCTTTTCCCTTCCAATAACTGGGTCTAATTTACCTTCTTTAGCTAAAGCTGTTAAATCTACCGTAAATCTTTCAAGTGGTGATTTTTCCTCTTCAGCCATTTCTTTTTGTATATTTTCTCCTTTCATCTCTTTTTCTCCTCCTGTAAGTATTTGTTGTAAAATTTTTCCTGCAATTGTATTAGTATTATCTATTAAAGCGGAAGCTATATAAAGTGGTTTTACTTGAGCTTCTCCACTTTCAAGGGCTTTCTTTTCAGCATCTTCCATTACTTTTATCAATTTATTGGCATAAATCTTCCCACTTTTAGTTCCTAGCACAGCCTCAGTTATCTTTACAATTACCCTGTCTGGAGATAAACCTACCTCATCTATCTGTTTTATAAAGTCAGACTTTTCTATTATCTTATATAAAACTGCAGATAGGCTTATCTCTCCATTAATAAAAGCTGAAGCCGTTTGTTCATCCATTACCTTTAATAAGGAAGATTTTATCTGCTCTAACTGTCCTTTTAATTCTTTCTCATATCTTGTAATCCTTTCATACTCAAATCTTGCACTACTTCCAAAACCACCCCAAAAAGAGCTTTCCTCGTAGCGTAATTCATTTTCCAACTGCTTTTTAGCAGATAAAACTTTCTTTAATTCATTTTGTATTTGATTTATACTATTTTTCACCTGTGTTAGTTGATTTTTTAAATCTTGGAGATAGGAGATGTATTCTTCAGTAGATTTATCTATCTGTTTATACAAATCAGATAAATTTTCCTCTATTTTAGCCTTTAAATCCTTCGTATCAATACCTCTCTTTTCCAAAACTTTAGTTAAAGGGCTATCTTTACTTGATATTAAAGCCATTAATAAATGGTCTGTATCTACAAGTCTATCTCCTCTACTTTTAGCTAGATTTTTGGCTTTATCTAAAAATTCTTTAGAACGACTATCTAATAAATTTTCACTAAACATATTTTAACCTCCTCTATTATTATATTTTTAGTATATTATTGTAAAATTTTTTTATTATGTAAATATAAACCATTTATCTGTTTTTTGCAACCTTTTTAACAAAAAATTGTGATTTATCAACTCTTTAAAGCTATCATTTGGTTTAAAATAAAAAAAAGATTATTAGAGGGTTTAGGATATGGCAAAAGGATTAATAATAGGTGGCGGTATTATTGGATTAAGTATAGGTAGAGAACTTCATAAGAGAGGATATGAAATTACAGTAATAGATAAAGATAAAGTAGGTTATGGAGCATCTTGGGTTGCAGGTGGAATGTTAGCACCACAATCGGAAGGTTTAGATGAAGGAGATTTTTTAAACTTTTGTCTTGAAAGTCGTGATATGTATAAAGAGTTTATAGACGGATTAGAGGATGAAACTGGAATAAAAGTAAACTACTGGAAATCTGGAATATTTTGTCCTGCTTTTTCGGAAGATGAAGCTAACAACTTAATGGAAACCCTTAATAAGTATAAAGCTTTAGGGTTAAGTGGTGAATGGGTAAAAAGGGAAGAGTTGGAAAACAGATATATATCTTTAGGAAAAGATATTTTAGGTGGAGTTTTGTATGGAGATGACGGTCAAGTTGATAATAGACTATTAATGAAAGCATTGAGAAAGTATGCCTTTGATAACTTTGAAATAGTTGAAGAGACGAGAGTTGTAAGATTAGAGGAAAATAACGGTAAATTCGCCAGATTAGAAACTAATAACGGTTATATTGAAGGTGATTTTTGCGTAATAACGGCTGGGGCTTGGAGTGGATTAATTTTAGATTTACCTGTTTTTCCAATAAAAGGTGAGATGATAGGAATAGATATAGAATATGGAGAAGTTGACAGGGTTTTCTTCAGTTCTAAGGCTTACATCATACCAAGATTTGACTATTCTAGACTTGTGATAGGTGCAACTGAGGAGAGGGTAGGTTTTAAAGATGGGAATACTGTAAGGGGAGTAATGAAGCTTTTTAATGGATTAATTGAAACATTTCCACATATGATAGATAAGAATATACAAGAAATATGGTTCGGTTATAGACCGGGAACTACAGATTTATATCCAATACTTGGAGAGTACTATATTGAAAATGTTTACATAGCAACTGGTCATTACAGAAACGGAATACTACTTGCACCTATTACAGCTAAACTTATTACAGATTTAATTGATAAAAATGAGGGAAGCAGATATTTAGATATATTCTCCTATAAAAGATTTGTATAGATGGCGGAGATTATTTTTAACCTTGCAAATATTATAGGTTTGATAGTTTTTTCACTTGTAGGTAGCTTAAAGGCAGGTAAAGAAAAGTTTGATTTATTCGGTATATCAGTTGTTGGATACGCAACAGCATTAGGTGGAGGAACAATCAGAGATATTTTAATAAATAAAAAACCTTTGATTTTATACTCTATTTACGATGTTTTATTCTCTTCTTTTGGAATTATTATAGGGATAATCGCATTAAAAATTTTCAATAAAGATGTTTTAAAAAATAAATTTATTTTATATCTTGATGCTATAGGCTTGTCTGCTTTTACCACAACTGGAGTTTTAATAGCTTATAAATACAACACAACTTCATTTGGTATCTTAGTTTTAGGAATTTTAACTGGCACTGGTGGAGGAATTATAGCTGATTTGTTAATGAGAAAAACTCCTACCATTTTAAAAGAAGATTTTTACGCCATGTGTTCGCTAATAGGAGGTATATCTTTTTTAATATTTGGAAATTTTTCTCTAACTTGGGGAGCTTTCTCAACATTTTTTATTACATTAATAACAAGACTTTTAACTATTCATTACAATTGGCATGTGAAAATATTTAATTAACGTAAGTTCGGTGACTGTCAATTTATAGATTTAAGCCGATATAACTTTATAGTTTTAAGTGTAAATTTAATTGTAATTTTTTATTTTGGTTAAATTAGAACAGATTAGCTGAATTTAATTTTCAAATTAGTGTTAAATAAAAAATTAAAAAAAGGGGAAAAATTATTTAGCAACTTCTATAAATCTACTTTCTCTTATTGTTGTTATTTTTATTTGTCCCGGGAAGTCAACTTCTTTTTCTATTCTTTTCGCAATCTCTTTAGTAAGTAAGTAAGCCTCTTCATCGGATAGTTTTTCTGCATTTACGATTATTCTAACTTCCCTACCTGCCTGTATAGCAAATGATTTTTCTACATTTTCAAAGGAGTTAACTATAGCCTCTATTTTTTCAAGTCTGTTTATGTAAGATTGTAATGCTTCCCTTCTTGCTCCCGGTCTAGCGGCAGATAATGCATCAGCGGCAGCTACCAAAACAGCTTCAGGGTATCTTGCAGGTTCATCGTTATGATGGTAAAGAATTGCATTTATAACAACATCAGGTTCACCGTATCTTTTAGCAAGTTCTGCTCCAACTTTTGAGTGTGAACCTCCGACTTCATGGGATATAGCTTTACCTATGTCGTGCATTAGACCTCCTCTTCTTGCCGCTTTCTCATCTAATCCTAACTCAGCGGCCATCATACCTGCTAAGTAAGCAACTTCTTTCGTGTGGAGTAAAACGTTTTGTGTGTAAGATGTTCTGTAGTACAGCTTACCTATATAATAGTAAAGCTCTGGATGGACGTCTGTAAAACCTAACTCTAAGCAGGTTTCCTCACCTAACTTTCTAACATAACTGTCCATCTCTTCCTTAACCTTAGATACCACCTCTTCAATTCTTCCCGGATGAATTCTACCGTCTGCAATTAATCTCTCTAAAGACTGTTTAGCTATTTCCCTTCTTAGTGGGTCAAATGAGGATATTGTAACTATATCAGGCGTGTCGTCTATTATTAAATCAACTCCAGTTTCCATTTCAAAGGCTCTTATATTTCTACCTTCACGGCCTATTATTCTACCTTTTAAATCATTACTTGGTAGGTCAACTACAGAGATGTTATGTGTTGTTGTTATTTCAGGTGCTAATCTCTGTATAGCGGTTACTAACGTCCATTTAGCTTCCCTTTCAGCCTCTTTTTTAGCCTCTTCTTCTATCTCCTTAGCTAACCTTGCGGCTTCAAGTTTAGTTTCTTCCTCTATTCTTCTGAATAGCTCTTCTTTAGCTTCCTCTTTAGTCATAGAAGCTATTCTCTGTAGTTCAAGGATGTATTTCTCCTCTGCACTCTTTAACTCTTCCTCTTTCTTTCTCAACTCCTCTTTAAGTTTTTCTAACTCTTCTTTTTCTTTTAGAAGTTCTGTTAACTTCTTCTCTAAATCTTCTTCTTTATGTTCTAACCTTGCCAATCTTTTCTCAAGCTCTAACTCCTTTTCAGAAAGTTTTTTCTGTAGTTCTGCCAATTCTTCTCTTTCTTTTCTTATCTCTTCTTCTAACTTCTCTTTTCTCTTTAATATTTCTTTTTCAATAAGTATCTCCTGTTGTTCTTTAAGTTTTTCAGCTTCCCTTAATATCTCCTGTGCTTTAGCTTCAGCATTTTTTAATATTGTTTCAAATTTTAGTTCTGCCTCTTTTTCTTTATCTTTTAAAAGTTTTTCAGCTTCTTCCTTTGCAGAAATTATAATCTTTTCCTTTTCAGCAATTACTCTGTTGTATTCATCTTTCTTTTTTTCTAACTCTAACTCCTTTTCCTTTAATTTTTTTTCAACTAAAGATTTTCCTGTAAAATAGCCTGCTCCACTTCCAATTATTAGGGTAGATATTCCTATTATTATCTCTAACATTCTCTTCGCCTCCTTTAATATTGATAATTAAATATCTTTATTAATTCTCCCTCTCCCCGTTTCAATCACCTCCCTTGGAGTAATGATAATATCAACAGGTATGTCGTGTTCTTCATAAGGTAAACTATCTAAAACTTGGAAATCGTAGGCTAAACCTATAAATCGTGTTTTAAATCTATTTCTTTTACTTTTCGTTTTGAAACACAATTTACCTTTCAAATTTTGAAAATCTTTTAAAAATCTGTCATAGAAGCCTTTACCGTATCCTAATCTGTATCCTCTTCTATCGTAGGCAACAGCTGGAACAACAACAATATCTATTTTTTCCTTAGGATATACTTTACCTTCAGGTTCTTTTATTCCTGCAAATCCTTCTTTTAAATCTGAAATATCTGAAATAAAAATAGGTAGAATATGATTTTTTTCAACTTTAGGTAGTAAAACTGTTTTTTTCCTTTTTAACAGCTCTCTTATAATAGGTCTTGTGTCAACTTCATTTCTGTGCGGATAGTATAAAAGGATAGTGTTAGATTTATACCTATCAACTAAAGATAAAAATTTTTCCTTTATTTTTTCTATTTCTTCATTTTTAACTTTATATCTTTCTCTAATACTTAAAATTTTTCTTCTTATACTATTTTTATCTTCATTACACACCATCAAGTTGACCTCCCGAAACGGAAGGCCTCCGCGGTAAGAATAGAATAACCTATTCTATATGTAAACCCGCAGGGCCGTTTAGGGAACTGGTCCTTTCTGGACCCAATCAATAGGTGGGTGCCCGCACCAATGCTCCACAACGGGAGACATTGGGATATAAGGCTCCCTTTAAGTTAGCTATAGCCCAGAAGCTAACCTAAGTTCCCATACTCCGAACCCTGCAGGCAAACAGTTATTATTTTTTCTTTGTTATTGTTAAAATCTAAATCTATATATAATCATAAATATTACTGTCTATCTTATATAACCGCGAAAAACCTTCCGTTAACCTCTTAATTTTAAACCTTTAATTTTATCTTTAAGTTTTTGTAAAATCTTTTCCACCTCTAAATTAACATCTTCATCAGATAAACTTTTATTCTTATCTCTAAACTCTACTGATACAGCAACGCTTTTTTTATTATTATTTAAATAAAATATATCAAACAGTCTGATATTTTCTATAAGCTTACTTACATTTTTTAAACCTTCAAAAATTTCCTTTACAGATATATCTTCATCAACTTCAAAAGCCAAATCCCTTTTTACTGATGGATATTTGGGTAAATCTTTAAATGTTGGGGTAGTGGCAGTTTTATAGATAGAGTAGATATAACCGTCCTTTAAAACTGTTTCATTTAAATCTCTAGAAACATACTTAAGTTTTAATTCTACTAAATACGTGTCCTTAGGTATTTCAAGCCTTTCAGAAACTTTAGGATGTATCTTTCCGAAGTATCCTATTTCTTTGCCGTTTACGTATATATCAGCACTTTCATAAGGGTTTAAATAAACTTTTTTAGAATAGTCTAGATTAATATCTTTCACATTAAACAGTTTTAAATAATTTAGTATTAAACCTTTTACTTTGAGAAAATCCCAACTTTTTGTAGTATTGTAGCTAACATTTTCGTTTGTAAAACTAAAACCTTTTACAGTTTTACCTGTTAACGCTATTCCAAGTCTTATCTCTTCATAATCTTTAAAGAATACAGAACCAATTTCAAATACAGATATATCCCTAACTTGATGTCTTAAGTTTTCTTTTATCACTTGAATTAAACTTACGGTAAGATTATCCCTCATAAATCTGAAATCTTTTGTTAGATAATTAGTTATCTCTATCTCAGGTAAAGGTAATCCTAACTCTTTGTATATATCCTCTCCAACAAATGAGTAAGTTATAACTTCATTTATCCCGTTATCAATAAAGTATTCTCTACTTCTTCTTTCAAACTGGTAGTAAGATATATTTTTGTCTATCTCTATTGGTATTCTTGGATAGTCTTCAGGTATATCATTAAAGCCCTTTAATCTGCCTACTTCTTCAACTAAATCTATCTCCCTAGTTATATCTAAACTTCTAAAGGCAGGTATTTTTGAAACAGTACCATCATCAACAACAGATGTAGGTATCTCAAGTCTATTTAAAATATCAGCACATTCTTCTTTAGGGATATTTATACCTATAACTCTTTTTACAGTTTTTTCCCTTAATATTATTTCTTTAGGTGTGTAAGGATTAGGATATATATCCTTTTGACCAACTGCTTTAGAATTACTTCCTCCGAATTTTAAAATCATCTCTACAGCTTTATCCTGTGCATCTGCTAAACTTTCTATGTCAACTCCCCTTTCAAATCTGTAAGAACTTTCTGTGGATATTCCCAATCTCTTTGATGTTTTTCTAACAGATATATAATCAAAGTTAGCAGCTTCTAAAAGAATGTTCTTTGTATTTTCATCAACCTTTGTGTTTTCACCACCTATAACACCTGCAATAGCAATAACTCCATTTTCGTCTGCTATAACTATATCCATCCCTTTCAGGTTGTATTCATTACCGTCTAAAGCTAATATCTTTTCACCGTCTTTAGCACTTCTAACAACTACTTTCCCTTTTATTTTGTCTAAATCAAATGCGTGTAGAGGTTGTCCTTCCTGTAAAAGTATGTAGTTAGTAATATCAACGATGTTATTTATAGGTTTTTGCCCTGATTTTAAAAGTTTTAACTGAATATCTAAACTTGAAGGTTTTATCTCTATATCTCTTATTATTACTCCTCTATATCTATAACATTTTTCAGTCTCAACAGATATGTCAGGTATTAACTCATCTAAAATTAAAACATTTGCCTTATAATCTTTCCTTTTTATGTTAAAAATAGCTCCTATCTCTCTTGCCAAACCTTTAACACTTAAAGCATCTCCCCTATTTGGAGTTATATCTATCTCTATAATTTTTTCACTTCCAAGACCTAAAAGTTCACTTCCATCAGCACCGATAGGAGTGTCTTCAGGTAAAAGCCATATACCTTCTGAAGTATCAGCTAAACCAAGCTCCTCTAAAGATAAAAACATTCCTTCAGATTTATAACTTCCAAAATTTCTCTCTTTTATGGTAATACCGTTTATCTTAGCTCCAACTTTCGCCATCAAAACGATACTATTTTCAACGACGTTGTCCGCACCTGTTATTATCTGATACTTTTTTCTTCCGTCTGTAGCTTCACATATATAAAGTTTGTCCCTTTCAGGATGTTTTTTTACAGATAAAACTCTTACCGTTGTAAGCTCAGGTATATACTCTCCAAAGGTCTCAACTGTTGCTTCAAGCCCTGTTTCATTAAGTCTCTCAACAACTTCTTCAGCCGACTTATCTATATCTACAAACTCTCTAATCCAACTGTAAGGGACTTTCATTTTTTCTCCTTCTTTAAAACTGTTTAATAAATCTTAAATCTCCGTAGTAGAACAGTCTTATATCTGGAACTCTATATTTCAACATAGCTATCCTTTCTATTCCTAAGCCAAAGGCAAAACCTGTATATTTTTCAGGGTCTATCCCTACAGCTTCAAAAACATTAGGGTCAACCATACCGCTTCCTAGCACTTCCAACCAACCTGTACCCTTACAAACTCTACAACCTACACCACCACAGATTGTACAGCTTATATCAACCTCAAAGGAAGGTTCTGTAAATGGGAAATAACTAGGTCTTAATCTTATCTTAGTATCTTTCCCGAAAACTTCCTGTAAAAATTTTTGTAATGTGCCTTTTAAATCTCTATAAGTTATATTCTCATCTACAAGTAAACCTTCTATCTGGTGAAACATAGGTGTATGTGTAGGGTCCATATCCTTTCTGTAAACCCTTCCCGGTGCAACAATAGCTACAGGTGGTTTATTTTTTAACATCGTCCTTATCTGGACAGGTGAAGTATGGGTTCTTAAAACGTAGCCTTCCTTATTTATAAAAAATGTGTCTTGCATATCTCTGGCAGGGTGGTCTTTAGGAATGTTCAACATATCAAAGTTATACTCTTCCCTTTCAACTTCAGGCCCTTCTTCAACTGAAAATCCCATCGCTATAAAAATATCAACTATTTCCTGTAAAGTTTTAGTTAATATATGTTGATGTCCTAACTCTATCCAATCTGCAGGTAAATGTATATCAACTTTACTTTTCTTTAATTCCTCTTCAAGCTCCTTTTCCTTTAGGATGTTTAGTTTGTCCTTCAGTAAACTTTCTATTTCCTCTTTTATCTCATTTGCTATCTTCCCTATCTCCCTTCTTTCATCAGGAGAGAGTTTACCCAAACTTTTTAAAACTTTTTTTATCTCTCCTTTCTTTCCTAAATATTTAACCCTTATCTCGTCTAAGCTCTTTTTATCTTTAACGCTCTCTATTAACTTTTTAGCTTCGTCCTTAAGTTTTATTAAATCATCCTTTAATCCCACACCCACACCTGCCAAAGAAAAAAAATTTTTTAAGCGGTTGCTTTTTCTTCTAACTTAGATTTTGCAATTTCTGCTAACTTTTTAAATCCTTCTGGGTCAGAAACAGCCATATCAGCTAAAACTTTTCTATTTAAATCTATTCCAGCCAATTTCAAACCATGCATAAACTGACTGTAGGATAATCCGTTCAATCTAGCTCCAATGTTAATTCTAGTTATCCACAATCTTCTGAACTCTCTCTTTCTTAATCTTCTATCCCTATATTCATACTGTAAAGACCTTAAAACTTGTTCTTTTGCCCTTCTGTAAACTCTACTTTTTTGTCCGTAGTACCCTTTAGCTAACTTTAAAATTTTTTTCTTATGTTTCTTTGAAGATGGTCCTTTAACTCTCATCTATCTCTACCTCCTTTATTTTCCTAAACCATATTAGGTATTAATTTTTTAACTTTATCAACTAAATTTTCAGGAACATACTGTGCTTTTCTCCCTTGTCTCTTTCTTTTTCTAGTTTTCTTTGTATTGTAGTGTGAAACTCCACCTTTCCAATACTTTATTTTCCCTTTAGCTGTAACCTTAAATCTTTTAGCCGCAGTTTTATTCGTTTTCATTTTCTTAGCCATAATATTTATTCCTCCTTGTAAATCAGAATTAAAATTCAAATTCGGACACATTAGTATAAATTATTTTTAATCTTATTGGCAAATTTGGATATTAAATGACTATAAAATTCCCAGATTTAAGCCTTTTATATACAATATATCAGTGCTAAATTAATAAAATTTGTAATGTAAAATAAAGTCAATCTGTATAGATAGTTTGGCGAAGATATATATATTAAGTAAAGTATTAATAAAAGGATATATATAAAATATGGATAAAAATGGTAGTTTTATAAAAATTATAATTGGATTTGTAAATGCAATAGCTATATTTGCTATTATTTTTTTATTTTTAAAGAATTATACAGTTTATAAAGGTGAAACAAAGATAATCCATATAAAAGAAGGTAGCTCAAATAGACAAATTGCCGAGTTATTAGAAAAGGAAGGAATAGTTGCTAATAAGGATATTTTTTATTTTTATACACAGATAAAAGGTAAAACCTTAAAGGCCGGATATTATCAAATAAAGACTGGATATTCACTTTACGATATTTGGAAAACTTTAGCTGAAGGTAGGGAGATATTTTTTAAATTTACAATTATACCCGGTGAAAATTTATACGATATAGGAGAAAAGCTGGAGAAGGAAGGTTTTATTGATGATAAAAAAAAGTTTTACAATTTCGTTTTTAATAAGAAAAATGTTAAAAGATATGGATTGATAGGAAACTCTTTTGAAGGATACTTTCCTCCGGAAACTTATTTCTTAAGTAAAAGTAGGTC